>JAGXRT010000001.1 GCA_018335575.1 Bacteroidota bacterium
CTCAAGACGAAGCGCAAACTACAGAGCAAGTTGCAGCAGCTGATGATGCAGCAGCAGATGCAGAACAAACATTTCACCAAGTTTTAAAACAACGTTTTATTGAAGGTGGACCATTTTTTATGGGAATTGTATTACTAGCCTTAGTGTTAGGATTAGCAATTGCTATTGAAAGAATTATTTACTTAAACATGGCAACTACCAACACCAAAAAATTAGTTGATGAAGTTGACCAAGCATTAGCATCTGGAGGTGTAGAAGCAGCTAAAGAAGTTTGTAGAAACACAAGAGGACCAGTCGCATCAATTTTCTACCAAGGATTAGACAGAATGGATGAAGGCGTTGAAGCGGCTGAAAAAGCAGTTGTTGGATACGGTGGAGTGCAAATGGGATTATTAGAGAAAAACATTTCTTGGTTATCATTATTTATTGCATTAGCCCCGATGTTAGGATTCATGGGAACTGTAATTGGTATGATTAGCGCGTTTGACTCTATTCAGGCAGCAGGAGATATTTCTCCAACAGTAGTAGCAGGAGGTATTAAAGTAGCGTTATTAACAACGGTATTTGGTCTTGTTGTTGCTATCATCCTTCAAATATTTTATAACTACATTATCTCTAAAGTTGATAGCATTGTTAATGCCATGGAAGATGCGTCAATTTTATTAGTGGATCTTTTAATAAGACACAAAAAATAAGAGAACATTATGAACGAAAAAATGTCAAAAATATTAATGTTAGTAGCTGGCGCTATTGGAGTTATTGCCATCTTCTTCCTTGCAAGAATTGTAATTGAAGGTGATGATGCAATTACTGCTTCTGCAGATCTTCAAGGAAGCGTTATATCTCCTTTCGTTACATTTTCAATAATAATATTAGTACTAACCGCTTTAGTTGCTGTTGTTTTTTCAGCGTTTACGTTATTTCAACAACCAGAGCAACTTAAAAAAGCCCTAATGGGAATTGGTGTGTTAGGAGGTTTATTACTTATTACTTATTTCGTATCACCTAACTCACAAGTGGTGGATGTTACAGGAAAAGTATTAATGGAAGAATCAAGTACATCTCAAGTAATCAGTGCTGGAATCAGTTATGCCTTCCTTTTAGGAACCATTGGTTTAGCATTCTTTTTATGGGATTTTGTGAAATCAATGATTAAATAGTCGATATGGCAAGAAGAGAAACACCTGAAATAAACGCCGGTTCAATGGCAGACATAGCGTTCTTACTATTGATATTCTTCTTAGTAACTACGACTATGGATATAGATTCAGGTATTGCACGTAAACTACCTGAAAAACCGCCACCAGGTTACGAGCCACCAATCTTAAAAGAAAAAAATGTTTTTGAAGTAAACATTAACCGCAACAATCAATTTCTAGTTGAAGGTGAATATATGAATATTGACCAAATTAGAGAAGCGGCTAAGAAGTTCATCAACAACGGTGGTGGAACCGATGAAGATGGAAATGAATGTACTTGGTGTACTGGAGACAGAGATCCAAGATCGTCAGACCATCCGGCAAAAGCAATTATCTCTATACAAAGTGATAGAGCTACTAATTATGGACCATTTATAGCGGTTCAAAATGAATTAGAAGCTGCTTATACAGAGTTAAGAGATGAGCTAGGATTGAAACTTTATGGAAGATCTTATACCGAATTGGTAAAAGCACTTCAAAACGACAAAAAGAATGAGGATCTAAAAGAAAAAGTTGAGAATATTAAGAATAAATATCCTCAAATTATTTCTGAAGCAGAACCAACTCAATAAAAAGATAGTAGTATGTCTAAATTTAAAAAGAAGAAAAAAGGATTACCAGCTATATCTACGGCGTCTTTGCCAGATATCGTATTTATGCTTCTATTCTTCTTCATGGTTTCTACAACAATGCGCGAAACAGATTTGTTAATCAAAAAGCCGTTGTTACCTAGTGCTGTTGAAGTTAAGAAATTAGAGCAAAAGAGTTTGGTAAGTACTATCTATGTTGGAAAAGCTAAAGATAGTAAGTATGGTGCTGGTGATAAAATTCAGTTAAATGACAAACTTGCAACTGTTAAGGATGTAAGAGCGTTTATTTATTCTGAAAGAGCTAAGCACAACGAAGACGAAGTTCCTTATATGACTGTTTCTATCAAAGCCGATATAAATTCTTATGTAGGTACAATAACAGACATTAAGGCAGAATTAAGAGAAATAAATGCATTAAAAGTTAGTTACTCGAGTAGAAAGGGTGATATTAAAGATAATTTTTAATCCATTTTATATTAATTGTATATAGTTTAAAAAGGCAACCAATTAGGTTGCCTTTTTTTATTAATTTAGTATTAAAATTTTAAGATGAAATATCCATTTCTTATTGGTTTATTACTAATAGTTCAAATAGTTAATTCTCAAACTATAGACACTATTTCCAAGGTTGATTATAACTATTTAGAAGATCAGTTGTATTTCTCTTTTCATAAAGTATACCTAATAGACAAACCAATAAATGTTGAGGACTACGGATTTTCTAATGGGGTCTCCATAGGATTTATAAAAGATATACCGCTAAATACTCAAAGAAATAAAGGAATTGGAATTGGAGTAGGATATACTTATAGTACGTATAAAAACAATGTAAAACTTACAGAAGTTAACCAGTTACATGAATTGTCGGTTGCAGAAGCAGGTTTTTTAACGAATAAATTAACTACAAATGCTATAGAAGTTCCTGTTGAAGTGCGTTGGCGGACATCAACTCCAGATAAGTTTAAGTTTTGGAGAGTATATCCCGGGTTTAAAATCACATACTTACTTAATTCATCGTATTCATTTATTTCCGATAATGAAAAGTATAATTTAAGGGATTTGAAAAATTTAAATAAGTGGAATTATGGTTTTACACTAAATGCAGGATACAGCACCTTTAATCTTTATGCTTATTACGGGTTAAAACCTTTATATAATGAAACCTCATTTGGCATAAAACAATCAATAAAAGAATTAAAAGTGGGTTTAATATTTTATATACTGTAGTAGAAAAATATACCGTATTGCGTTAACACTCCAATTAAAAAACCTAGATACACTTCCTTAGTTGAATGTGCTTTTAATTGTAATCGCGAAGTAAGTATTAATCCAGCCAGTAAAAAAAGTATCGATAGTAGAATAATCAAATTCATTGTATACAATTTGCTTAAAGCTAAAACAACGCCTATAATTCCTCCGATACTTGCGGCATGTAAACTTAATTTAAATCTTAAAGTAATAAGTATATAAGCGATTAAAGTAACAAAAGAAATTCCAATAAACATTATAGTTAGGTCGGGTAAATACCTATATGTACTCAATAATTTTGTGGCCATAAATGCTACAAATAAGAAAAAGAGTAAAGGCAATCTGCGTTCTTTTATACTTGGAATTTGAATAGATTCAACCAATTTAAATTGCTTTAAAAGTAATATAAATGAAATAGGTAATAGAGCTGTTCCTATAAAAATAAGTGATAAAATTAGCTGTACTTGATAAGTAGTTTGCGAATGTGGAAATATATAAAAGTATAAAACAGTACCATAAAAAGGTACATAAACCGGATGAAATAAATAGGATATAAACTTATAAAACCAATTCATCTTTTATATTTCTTTACGTAATCTAGCAACCGGAATGTCTAATAATTCACGGTATTTTGCTACTGTTCTACGCGCAATTGGAAAACCTTTTTCTTTTAGAATTTTAGCCAATTTATCATCAGTAAGCGGTTTGCGTTTGTTTTCGTTTTCAATAACTGTTTCTAATATTTTCTTAATTTCTAGGGTTGATACATCTTCGCCCTCAGCATTTTTCATCGATTCTGAAAAGTAATCTTTAATAAGTTTCGTTCCGTAAGGGGTTGCTACGTATTTACTGTTAGCAACACGAGAAACGGTTGATACATCCATCTCAATTTTATCAGCAATATCTTTTAAAATCATAGGTTTTAAATTGCGCTCATCTCCTGTTAAAAAATATTCTTTTTGATGTTGAACAATGGCATCCATGGTGATCATCAACGTTTGTTGGCGTTGTTTTATGGCATCAATAAACCATTTTGCCGAATCTAATTTTTGTTTGATAAACAAAACAGCCTCTTTTTGAGATTTAGATTTTTCTGTACTTTCCTTGTACGATCGCAACATATTGCTGTATTCTGATGATATATGAAGTTCAGGAGCATTTCTTGCATTTAAAAATAATTCTAATTCATTTTCAACAATTCGGACAGTAAAATCTGGAATAATTTGTTCAACCATTTTGGTTGTTCCTACATAAGAGCTACCTGGTTTTGGATTAAGTTTTGAAATATCAGAAATCACATCGCGTAAATCATCTTCATCCATATTGTGTTTAATCATTAACTTGTTGTAATGTTTTTTCGCAAAATGATCGAAAGAGTTTTCAAGTATTTTAATTGCCAAATCGCGTGACTTAGATTGATTTTTGTGATACAATTGAATAATTAAACATTCTTGTAAATCACGGGCGCCGATGCCATAGGGTTCTAAATTTTGAATAATTTTTAATAGTCGTTCAACTTCTTCCTCATCAGAATATATATTTAACGTAAATGCTAAATCATCAACAATATCTAACAAATCACGTCTTAAATACCCAGCATCATCCAAACTACCTATTAAAAAGTCTACAATTTGTTCTTCCTTTTCGTTAAATCGATAGGAGTGTAATTGTGTTTTTAGGTATTGACTAAACGATGTGCCAGCCACATGCGGAATATGTTTTTCTTCATCATCGGCGGCATAATTATTGGCGTGTAATTTATAGTCGGGAATTTCATCATCACTTAAATACTCGTCTATATTAATATCTTCTGTATTTATGATTTCGTTTTCTTCATTATCATAGTCTTCTGGTGAAGTGTCGTTGTAGTTTTCTTCTTCTGATTCTTGATACTCACTTTCTAAAGCAGGATTTTCTTCCAACTCTTGTTTGATACGTTGTTCAAAAGCAAGTGTAGGAAGTTGAATCATCTTCATCAGTTGTATTTGCTGAGGAGATAATTTTTGAAGTAATTTTTGTTGTAAACTCTGCTTTAACATATAAAACAAAGATAGTAAAAGATGTTAAGGATTTGAAGCAAAAAAAAAGAGAAAACCGATAGATTTTCTCTTATAATAGTATGAGTTGCTTTCTAAAACTCGGCGTTTTGTGGTGTGCGTGGAAAAGGAATAACATCTCTGATATTGCCCATACCCGTAACAAATTGAACCAAACGTTCAAAACCTAATCCAAAACCGCTGTGAACAGCAGTTCCAAATTTACGAGTATCTAAATACCACCATAATTCGTTTTCATCAATATGATTGGCTTCCATTTTTGCTTTAAGGATATCGTAGCGCTCTTCACGTTGTGAGCCGCCTACTATTTCTCCAATTCCTGGGAATAATACATCCATTGCTCTAACGGTTTTTCCATCATCGTTTAAGCGCATGTAAAAGGCTTTTATTTTTGCAGGATAATCAAAAAGGATTACCGGACATTTAAAGTGTTGTTCTACTAGAAAACGCTCATGTTCACTTTGTAAATCGGCGCCCCATTCATTAATGATATACTGGAATTTTTTCTTTTTATTAGGTGTTGAATTTTTTAAAATATCGATAGCTTCTGTATAACTAACACGTTTAAAGTTATTTTCTAAAACAAAGTTTAGTTTATCGAGCAGGTTCATCTCAGAACGTTGTTGCTGCGGTTTTGATTTATCTTCTTGAATCAATCGTTGTTCTAAAAATGCCAAATCATCAACACAATTTTCCATAGCATATTTTATAACGTATTTAATAAAATCTTCGGCTAAATCCATATTGTCCATTAAATCGTTAAAAGCAACTTCGGGTTCAATCATCCAAAACTCAGCTAAATGTCTAGAAGTGTTAGAGTTTTCAGCTCTAAATGTTGGTCCAAACGTATACACTTTACTTAATGCCATTGCAAAGGTTTCTGCTTCTAACTGACCAGATACGGTTAAATTAGTGTTTTTTCCAAAGAAATCTTCTTTGAAATTTATTTTTCCATCTTCTCCTTTGGGTAATTTGTTTAAATCAAGAGTAGTTACTGTAAACATTTCACCAGCGCCTTCTGCATCAGAACCTGTAATTATTGGTGTGTGAACATTGTAAAAACCGTTATCAGTAAAATACTTATGAATGGCATACGACAAAGTCGAACGTACACGCATTACAGCGGCAAAAGTATTAGTTCTTACTCGTAAGTGAGCATTTTCTCTTAAGAACTCTAAACTATGTTGTTTGGGTTGTATAGGATATATTTCAGGATCTGAATCGCCTAGAATCTTTAAATCTGTTACTTGTATTTCTATATTTTGACCTTTACCTTGGCTTTCTACTAAAGTTCCTTTAATTTGAATGGCCGCTCCGGTAGTGACTCTTTTTAACAAAGTTTCGTCAAAATTTTCAAAGTCAACAACACATTGTATATTGTTAATGGTTGAACCATCGTTAAGAGCAATAAAACGATTGCTTCTAAAGGTTCTTACCCAACCTTTAATTTTAACATCTTGTTGAAACGTATCAGATTTTAACAATTTAGCAACACTACTTCTTTTCATTTGATATTAATTATTGTTTGTTTTGCAATTTGCAAAGATATTGTTTTGATATTTTTTATACAATTACTTATTGTTCTCAAATTCTTCTTCATCAATTTCAATTAGATCAATTTCAATAGCTGGTTCTTTGAATGTTTGTTTGTTAGCAATAAACGATTCTAGCGATAATAACAGCGATGGCAATAATATTAAGTTTGAAAGCATCGCAACCAAAAGCGTAATAGAAACCAACCCACCAAGAGCAATGGTTCCTCCAAAGCTTGATACAATAAACACTAAAAATCCGAAGAAAAGCACAACTGATGTATAAAACATGCTAATACCGGTACCTTTTAAAGCCGCAAAAACCGATTTATTTATTTCCCAATTATTAGCAATAAGTTCTTGTCGGTATTTAGCTAAAAAGTGAATAGTATCATCAACCGAAATACCAAACGCAATACTAAATACTAAAATTGTTGATGGTTTAATTGGAATACCAAAATAGCCCATTAAACCCGCAGTAAATAATAGCGGAAAAATATTTGGTATGATGGAAATTATTATCATTCTAAACGACCTAAACATAAAAGCCATAAATAAGGAAATGAGCACAATGGCCAATGAAAGTGAAATAACAAGATTGTTAACCAAGTAATTAGTTCCTTTTAGGAATACCAAGGCTTTGCCGGTCATAGTTACACTGTATCGTTCTTTTGGAAATTCACGATTAATCTTACCCCATAAACGTTCTTCAATTTTTTCCATTTTATCTGTCCCAATATCTTTCATAAAGGTTGTTATACGAATGTATCTACCAGTTGAATCAACAAAATTATTAAGGCCATTCATGTCAGTGGCCGAATTTTTTATATATGATAAAATGAAGTTCTTTTCAATAGATGTTGGTAATTGATAATATTTTGGATTGCCATTATAATACGCCTGTTTAGAGTATTTTACTGCATTTACAATGGATATAGGTTTTGATAATTCTGGTATTTCATCAATTTCTTCCTGAAGCTTTTCTATACGTTTTAGGTTAGATAGTTTTAGAACGCCATTTTTTTCTTTGGTATCAATTAAAATTTCAAGAGGCATTATTCCACCGAATTCTTTTTCAAAGAAAATAATATCTTTAAAAAACGGTTTTCCCTTTGGCATATCTTCAATAATACTTCCAGAAATCCGTATCAAATAAATACCAATCATGCTAATAATAATTAAGCCTGTAACAGTAGCGTAAATTGCAAATCGATGGTTTTTTACCATGCGTTCCATCCAAGCAACTATTGCTCCAATCCATTTGCGTTCTAAATGTTTTAAGTGTTTCCTTTTAGGAATGTTCATAAAACTGTATATAATCGGAATCAATAAAATGGACAATAAAAATATTGCCATAATATTAATTGAGGCTATTATACCAAACTCACGTAATAACTGACTGTTGGTAAACATAAAGGTGGCAAATCCGGATGCCGTTGTAATATTTGTTAAAAACGAAGCGTTTCCAATTTTTGAAATTACTCTTATTAAAGATTTAGCCTGATTGCCGTGTATTTTTATTTCTTGTTGATATTTATTGATTAAAAATATAGCATTTGGCACTCCAATAACAATAATTAATGGGGGAATTAAAGCCGTTAAAACAGTTATTTCATAACGCATTAATCCAATAAAACCAAAAGCCCAAACGACTCCAATACTAACAACTAATAAAGTGATAGCAGTTGCTCTGAACGATCGAAAAAATAAAAAGAAAATAAGTGTTGTAATTATCAATGCCAATCCAACAAACATTCCCATTTCATCGATAATATTTTGAGAATTGAGAGTTCTTATGTAAGGCATTCCAGAAACGTGAACTTTTAAACCAGAATCTTTTTCAAAATCTTTTATAAGCGGAATAAAAACATCTAAAATAAATCGCTCACGAATTTTAGTATTGATAATGTCTTTTTTAAGATAAACCATTGTTCTAATGGTTTTAGTTTCTTTATTATACAAGAAATTATCGTAAAATGGCAGTTGCTCAAATACCTCTTTCTTAATAGCCTGGATTTCTTCTATCGTATGTAAGTCTCCTTTTATTAAAGGCTCTGGAACAAATTTTTCTTGCTCATCATCTTTAACTAACTTTTTAATATCGGCTAAGGCAACAGTTAACTCAACCTCATCAAATGTTTTAAGTTTATTCGATAGTTGTGTCCAGTGATTAAATTTTTCAGGAGTAAATAGTTGCGGATCTTGAACAGCTAAAATCACAATATTACCTTCTTCTCCAAAAACTTTTAAAAATTCATTATAAGTAATGTTTACTTCATGATCTTCAGGCAATAAATTAGCTTCAGTGTGCGTAAATTGCATGTATTTCATTTGCGATGCTAGAAATACTGTAATTGCAGCTATAAATACTAAAATTAAGTAGCGTTTAGTAAGAATAAAACGCGCTATATGATTCCAAATCCCCATTGATTAAATTTTTGCAAATGTACAAAAATTGAACAAAGCTTTCTTAAAAGCCTAGGCTTAACTTATAGGTAACTTTTAAAGCTATATTATTGCTAATGTTTTGGTATTGATAAGGTCCATACCTATAAAAAGCACTTGCTCCAAATCCTTTAAATAAGTTGTTAAGTTCTAAACCACTTTCAAAATAACCTTTTTCCATGGTTTTAAACTGAATTAACTGATGGTTTTCTTTTGATGATAAATCGCCAATTGCAGCCCTTGAAATAAGCGTTACTTGAGGTTTAATAGAACCTATATTAAATTTTCTAATGTGTTGATGAACCTGAAACATAAGGTAATTGTCAGATAAAAACTCGTTATACTGCATGGTTTCAAAGCTGTTTTTTCCTCCAAAAGTTACTCGTTTTATCCAAGGATGTTTTAAAGTGTAATTAGGTGTAGCATTAAATAAATGTGTAATTGGAGCATCGCCTTTTACAATTCCTCCCTGAACTAATAAATACAAAAAATTGTCTTTGTAAAACAGAATTCGATGGTTGGCCCTAAAAATAAATCTGATAAAATTTAGTTCACCTTCTAAAAATCCATCAAAACTTTGCGTTGCTTGAAAAAGAAAATCGGTATTTCCATTAGCTATTTTTCGTTTACCATCGGGGGTTCGCATGTATTCAGAAAACGGACTATACAGAAAACCAGCAGTTAGTAACGTTAGTTTGTAGGATTCTAAAAAATTACCTTCATTATTTAAGGCATAATCAAATACTGTTTTGTAATTGCCGGTTGATAATCTAAATTTTGACTCGAAATTTGATTGTATGTCGTATGTGAAGTTTAACGCATAGGTGTCGTACTTATAAAAATCATAAATATTTAAATTTCTAGGATTTATCAACGAAAAACTGTTGTTTTCGAGCATAAAATCTAAGGCTGCTGCTTCTTTTAAGTCGTACGAATAATTAAGTCCAACCCATGAATTGTGATACTTGCTTAACCTGGTAGAGATACCATAATGGTATTTAAAATCATGGTCTTTAGTGCCGTATGCCAAATACCCTTCCAGTTTAATTTTTTCTGAAATTCGCTTGTTGGTTTCTCCACCCAATCCCAAACGCAATCCTTCGAACTGATTTAACGCAATAATTTTGCTAAGCTCTATATTAAAATATTTGGTAGGGTAATAGCCTTTTAACAATTCTCTAGCCAGCTCTAGTTTGTATTCTACTTTGTTTTTTAGTGCTATACTATCTATAATTTCGTAGGTTCTTATTTCCCTTTTAGAGATACTGTCTTTTCTGAATTGATTCCAATAAGTTTCAGGTTTTTTATGAGCCAGTTCGTTAATTTTAATTTTTTCAGAAAAACTTGATGTTAAAAGTTGTTTATTAAATTCAATATCAGAATTTATAGTTTTTGATATAAACTTTACAAAATCTGAAGGGGTTTTTCTGTTTCTATTTATAGTATCATTACTGTTTTGGAATTTTACCATACCTCCAAACAGCGACACATTTTTTTCAGACTCACCTTTTGATATCACAAGCTCTTTTTGCGATTCAAACCAGTTAGAAATACGATTATCATACTCAAAGTCTTGCGTTAGTTTTACGTAAATCAAACCTTTTAACTCTAAGACAGCTTTTGTAATGGTAAATCTTTCAGAATCAATAAACAGCAAGCCTTCTAATTCTGCGTTTTCTTTATTTTTCTTTGGTTTAAAATGAACCAAATACATTGTATTTGTACCTTGATTTAACGTGTCAATTATTTTATAGCGATATTCTTTTAACCCATTGTTGGTAATGGGATTTATGTATTTTGACCCCGCTAAAACTAACAGTTCATCGTAGATGTTGAAATTTGAAAAATTTAGCGATAGCATTTCGTAAAAAGGTTGTTTAAAACCTGCCATTCGTGTTGCCAGAACTTCTTCCTTTACTTCATTGCCATTCTTATAATGAAATTGAGATATATTTTCACTTAGATATAAATGGCGCTTTTTAAGTGTATTTTTAAATTTAAAATTAGTCGAATCTATTTTTTTAAGCACTCGTTTTCCATTTTCATATTTAAAAATGGTATCAATTTTAGAAGAGATAGAATCCGAATCGGCACTGATTACAGTTTTATTATAGGCTTTATAGTAGTATGAATCTAGATTTTTTAACAAATTATTTAATGGTTCATTATTGATTACGTTTTTAATAATTTTTATTGATTCATTTTCACTTGCCTGAATTACTACTTCATTCAAACTTTCTGTTTTCGGTTCTAAAAGAATTTCATAAAAACGGTTGTTTTCTTCAATATTTATTGATTTGGTGTGGAATCCTACATATGAAACGCTTAAAGTTTTTAATCGATTGTTTGATTGGATTTCAAACTGCCCCTTAGAGTTACTGTAATATAGTTTACTATCATTGGTATGTATGTTTGTATATGAAAGTGGTTCTTTTGTTTTAACATTTTTAATGACACCGATGTACTTGTATTGCGCCATCAGAAAAGCAGGAAACACAAACAATAGCAACGTTAAAATCCGCATATATAAAATTTAAAGTGAATGTATAAAAAAAGCACTTTAAAAGTGCTTTAATTAAGTGTTTTAACAAAAAATTATACAGTCATAATTTCTTTTTCCTTGATGTTAAAATGTTCATCAACTATTTTAATAAATTTATCGGTTAAATCTTGAATATCAACTTCGGCATTTTTCTTCATGTCTTCAGAAGCATCTGTTTTTTTGATGTCATTCATAGCGTTTCTGCGGTCATTTCTGATACCAACTTTGGTGTCTTCAGCAACTGCTTTAGCTTGTTTAACTAATTCTCTTCTGCGTTCTTCGGTTAAAACAGGTACATTTATAATGATATTTTCCCCGTTATTCATTGGATTAAATCCAAGATTGGCAATTAAAATAGCTTTTTCAATTTCTGGAATTAATTTTTTCTCCCAAGGCTGAACCATAATAGTTCTAGCATCTGGTGTGTTTAAATTAGCAACCTGACTAATTGGAGTTAGCGTTCCGTAGTAATCTACTTTAACACCCATTAACATAGCAGGTGAAGCTTTACCTGCTCTAATATTTTTAAATTCATTTTCTAAATGAATAATTGCATTATTCATTAATTCTTCTGTACTGTCTATAATAAAATCGATGTCTTCCATACAAGTATTTTAGAGTTCAAATTTAATAAAAAAATAAATTTTAAATTTAGTCTTGAACGGTAGTTCCAATATTTTCTCCAGAAACGAGTTTTATTAAGTTTCCTTTTTTGTTCATATCAAAAACTATAATGGGTAATTTATTTTCCTGACTTAGCGTAAAAGCTGTAGTATCCATTATTTTTAAATTTTTTGAGATGGCATCATTAAACGATAGGGTATCATATTTTGTTGCCGATGGATCTTTTTCAGGATCAGCAGTATATATTCCGTCAACACGTGTTCCTTTTAAAATGGCATCAGCACTTATTTCAATAGCTCTTAAAACGGCTGCAGTATCGGTAGTAAAATATGGATTTCCGGTTCCTGCCCCAAAAATAACTACGCGGCCTTTTTCTAAATGACGTACGGCTCTTCTTTTAATAAATGGTTCTGCTATTTGTTCCATTTTGATGGCAGTTTGGAGTCGTGTTTTAATTCCTTTATCTTCTATAGCACTTTGAAGGGCTAACCCATTTACAATAGTAGCTAGCATTCCCATATAATCTGCCTGAACTCTATCAATTCCATTTCCAGCACCTGCCACTCCTCTAAAAATATTTCCGCCACCAATTACAATGGCAATTTCAACACCTTGGTCTACCAATTCTTTAATTTCTACAGCGTATTCAGATAATCGTTTTGGGTCTATTCCGTATTGACGATCTCCCATTAAGGATTCGCCGCTTAGTTTGAGTAATATTCTTTTATATTTCATATGTTAAGGAAAGTTTAACAAATATAGTAATTAGGGTTTAGGTATTAAAATAAAAAAACCACGTAAAAACGTGGTTTTAAAATTTATATCAGATTGAATTACCCTAGAGCAACGCGTTTAAAGCTAACTACTTTTACATCGCCAATTGATTTAACATATTGAGCTACACTTAATTTGTTGTCTTTAATAAAATCTTGATTCACTAAAGTATTGTCTTTAAAGAAACGTTGTAATTTGCCTTTTGCAATATTGTCTAACATCGCTTCAGGTTTACCTTCTTGACGTAATACATCTTTAGCAATTTCGATTTCTTTATCAATTACTGATTGATCGACAGAAGCTTCATCTAAAGCAACTGGGTTCATAGCTGCTGCTTGCATCGAAACATCTTTTGCAACAGTTTCTGCACCTTCAACATTAGCGGATAAACCTACTAAAGTTGAAATTTTGTTACCTGCGTGGATGTAAAAACCTACAAAAGGAGCGTTAATTTTTTCAAAAGCACCAATTTCAATTTTTTCACCAATTACACCAGTTTGCTCAATTAATTTCTCTGCAACTGAAATAGTATCAAATTTAGCGTTTAAGAAGTCTTCTTTAGAATCATAATTCAATGCGATTTCTGCAAACTGATTTGCTAACGCAACGAAATTATCATTTTTAGCTACGAAATCTGTTTCACAGTTTAACGATATTATAACTCCAGTATTTTTAGCATCATTTACTTTAGCAATAACTGCACCTTCTGTTGATTCTCTATCGGCTCTGTTAGCAGCAACTTTTTGTCCTTTTTTACGTAGGATTTCAATTGCTAATTCAAAATCGCCTTCAGCTTCAACCAATGCTTTTTTGCAATCCATCATTCCAGCACCTGTAGTCTGTCTTAATTTATTTACCTCTGCGGCTGTAATATTTGCCATTGTCTTTTTATTTTAATTAGAATTATTCTTCGTTATCAGTATCGTCTTCTTCAACTTCAACTACTTTAGTTTCTTTTTTAGAAGATTTTTTCTCTACTTTAACTTCTTTTGTTTCTTTTGGTTCCTCTTTTCTATCAGCTAAACCTTCAGCAATCGCTTCGGTGATATAACTTAAGATTTTCTCGATTGATTTTGATGCGTCATCGTTTGAAGGAATTACATAATCAATTGGACGAGGATCTGAGTTGGTATCAACCATCGCAAAAATTGGAATACCTAAATTCAACGCTTCAGCAACTGCAATGTGTTCGTTTTTAGTATCTACGATAAAAATAGCACCAGGTAAACGCGTCATATCAGCAATAGAACCTAAGTTCTTTTCTAATTTAGCTCTTAATCGATCGATTTGTAATTTTTCTCTTTTTGATAAAGCGTCGAATGAACCATCAACTTTCATACGGTCAATTGATGACATTTTTTTAACTGCTTTACGGATGGTAACAAAGTTGGTTAACATTCCGCCAGGCCATCTTTCTGTAATGTAAGGCATGTTTACAGCTTGTGCTTTATCGGCAACGATGTCTTTAGCTTGTTTTTTAGTAGCTACGAAAAGTATTTTTCTTCCTGATGCAGCAATTTTTTTAAGCGCTTCTCCTGCTTCTTCAATTTTAGCAGCTGTTTTGTAAAGGTCAATTATATGAACGTCGTTACGCTCAGTATAAATGTATGGAGCCATGTTTGGGTTCCATTTTCTTGTTAGGTGTCCGAAGTGTACACCTGCGTCAAGTAATTCTTTAATTACAATGTTTGTCATTTTTTTGATTTAGTTTACGTTCCGTCGAGTTAGCAATAGGTAAGTAGTGATTGCTCAGTCTTACCTATTTGGATGCTAAACTTTCATTTTTTATGAATAACGACAATTTTATTAATTTTTTCAATGATCTGTTTTAAGGAGATGGATAAAAAAATCCATCGCCAAATATTAACGTTTAGAGAATTGGAATCTCTTACGAGCTTTTTTCTGACCGAATTTCTTACGCTCAACCATTCTTGGATCTCTTGTTAACAATCCTTCTGGTTTTAAAATTGCTCTAAACTCTTCGTTAATAGCAATTAAAGCTCTTGAAATACCTAAACGAATTGCTTCTGCTTGCCCTGTAACTCCACCACCGTATACGTTTACTTTTACATCGTATTCGTTTTCAGTGCCAGTTAATACTAATGGCTGCTTTACTTTGTATTGTAATGAAGCAGTTGTTAAGTAGTTATTTAAATCTCTTTTGTTGATAACTACATTTCCATTTCCTTTAGAAACATAAACACGCGCAACGGCTGTTTTTCTTCTACCTATTTTATGTACTACTTCCATTATCTTAAGTCGTTTAAGTTAATTAATTTAGGAGTTTGAGCAGTTTGTTGGTGCTCAGCGCCTGCATATACATATAAATTTCTGAACAAAGCGCTTCCTAATTTATTTTTAGGTAACATCCCTTTAATAGCTTTCTCTACAACGCGAGTGTTGTCTTTTTGATGCATCTCTTTAGCTGTTAAAGTTCTTTGTCCGCCTGGATATCCTGTGTGACGAACATAAACTTTGTCGTCCCATTTTTTTCCAGTAAGGTTGATTTTTTCAGCGTTTATCACGATAACGTTGTCACCGCAATCTACGTGAGGAGTGTAGTTGGTCTTGTATTTCCCTCTGATTAGCATTGCCACTTTAGAGGCTAAACGACCCAATGAATGTCCGTCCGCATCAACAACTAACCACTCTTTGGTAACGGTGTTTTTGTTTGCTGATACTGTTTTGTAACTTAATGTGCTCACACTATTAGTTTTTGTAATTGTTAAACAATAATTTTTTCCCTTCACTAAGGGTTTGCAAAGGTAAAATTAATTATCGATTTAACAAACAGTAAAACAGTCTAATTGCAAAAAATTAATGTGCTTGTAGCCAATCAGTTCCAATGCCAATATCAACAGTTAATGGAAAGCTCAATTTATAGGCATTTTCCATCGTTGATTTAATAATTGGTAATACTATTTCTTGTTCATCTTTGTGAATATCAAACACCAATTCATCATGCACTTGTAATAACATTTTTGATTTAAATTGATTTTTTTTGAAACTTTTAAAAATGTTTATCATCGCTATTTTTATAATATCTGCTGCACTACCTTGAATTGGAGCATTAATGGCGTTGCGCTCATCAGCAGATTTTACTATGTGGTTTTGCGAGTTGATATTGTGCAAGTAACGTCTTCTGCCCAAAAGTGTTTCAACATAACCATGTTCACGTGCAAAAGCAATTTGTTTATCAATAAATGATTTTAAACTTGGATATGTTTTAAAATAGGTATCGATTAGTTCTTTAGATTCAGTTCGGGTTAAATCTGTTTGTTGACTTAAACCAAAGGAAGAAACACCGTAAATAATTCCAAAATTTACTGTCTTAGCATGACTTCTTTGCTCTTTTGTCACCTCGTTTAACGGAACATTAAAAACTTTTGATGCGGTTGATTTATGAATATCTTCGCCGTTTTTAAATGCCTGAACCATGGTTGGGTCGCCACTCATGTCTGCAATTAATCGCAATTCAATTTGCGAATAATCAGCAGAAGCTAATATGTAGTTCTCATTTTTAGGTACAAAAGCTTTTCTAATTTCTCTTCCTCGTTCAGTTCTAATTGGTATGTTTTGAAGGTTAGGGTTGTTAGAGCTCAACCTTCCAGTAGCTGCTACTGCCTGACTAAAAGTGGTGTGTATTCTTCCTGTTTTTTTATGTACCTCATTGGGAAGTGAATCAACATATGTATTTTGAAGTTTAATCAGCGATCGCCATTCTAAAATGTTATTGATAATTGGATGTTTATCGGTTAAATTGACTAAAATTTCTTCGCCGGTTGCATACTGACCAGTTTTTGTTTTTTTAGGTTTGTCTACTAATTTTAGATTTTCGAACAGTACAATTCCAAGTTGTTTTGGAGATGCTAAATTAAAGGTTTCTCCAGCTTGCTCGTAAATATGTTTTTCAAGTTTTAAAATGTCACCGGTAAGTTCTTTTGAAAGTTCTTTTAAAAAAGATGTATCTACTTTGATGCCTTCAAATTCCATAGCTGCTAATACTTCTATTAAGGGCATTTCTATTTTTATAAACAAGTTGGTTAAGTTGTTTTTAGCTAATTCTTTTTCAAACAGTTGTTTTAACTGAAAAGTAATATCGGCATCTTCTACAGCATATTCCTTTACTTTTTGCAAATCAACAGAACGCATAGAAAGTTGACTTTTTCCTTTTTTTCCAATTAATTCTTCTATAGGTACAGGTTGATAATTTAGGTATGTTTCTGCTAAAACATCCATATTGTGGCGCATATCAGGATTGATGAGGTAATGCGCAAGCATAGTATCAAATTGAGGTCCTTTTATTTCTATACCGTATTTCATTAAAACCTTTAAATCAAACTTTAAATTTTGGCCTATTTTTTCTATAGATTCACTTTCAAAAAATGGTTTAAATTCTTCTAAAATCTTTTTAGTTTCATCTTGACTTTCTGGAAATGGAACGTAGTATCCTTTCCCTTTTTCATATGAAAATGCAATGCCAATTAACTCAGATTCAAATATATCCAAGCCACTAGTTTCGGTATCAAAACACACCGATTTTTGGTTAGTTAAATAATTTACCAGCAATTTGCGAGCAATAGGAGTGTCTGCAATTTGGTAAAAATGCTCAGTATTATTAATGTTCTTATAACCACTTTGTGTATTTTGTATGTTTTGATTTGTTGAGGGAGCAAACAAATCAAACTGATGAGATTCAGTTGTAAGCTCTGTTGTTTCAAGTTTTGTTAAATTATTTTGCTTGTTTTCAATTAGTAAACCTCGTTCTTTAAAAAATTGGAAGAAATTTTCGGCTAAACGTCGAAATTCTAATTCTTGAAATAGGGATGTTGTTTTTTCAAAATCGGGTTGTGAAAGTTCATAATCAGTTTCGTTGAATTGAACAGGACAATCGGTAATGATGGTGGCTAATTTTTTTGAAAGTATCCCCAATTCTTTATTTGCCTCAATATTTTCTTTTAATTTTCCTTTCAGTTCATGTGTGTTTGCTAAGAGGTTTTCTAAACTGCCGTATTCTTTTATGAATTTCTTAGCAGTTTTATCGCCTACACCAGGTAATCCAGGGAAATTATCAACAGAATCCCCCATCATGCCTAAATAGTCAATTACTTGTAAAGGGTGGTCAACTTCAAATTTTTCTTTTACTTCATTAATGCCCCAAATTTCAATTCCGTTACCCATACGCGCTGGGCGATACATAAATATATTGTCGGTAACTAACTGAGCAAAGTCCTTATCCGGTGTAACCATATAAACCTGATATCCTTCTTTTTCGGCTTGTTTAGCTATGGTTCCAATTAAATCATCTGCTTCAAAACCGCTTTTTTCAATAATGGGAATATGCATGGCTTCTAACAACTGATGTATGTATGGTACAGCAATTTTAATAGCTTCGGGGGTTTCATCGCGATTTGCTTTGTAGTCTGGAAAAATTTCATTTCGCATATCAGAACCTCCTTTATCAAAAGCCACAGCTAAATGATCTGGATTTTCGCGCTTAATAACATCAATCAATGAATTCATGAATCCAAGAATGGCTGAAGTATCCATACCTTTTGAATTAATTCTGGGATTTTTTATAAATGCGTAATATCCTCTAAAAATTAATGCATACGCATCGAGTAGAAATAGTTTTTTTTGTGGCATGATGTTAAGTTAATTGAAATTCAAAAATACGAATACTTAATTTAATATGTTAAGAAGGTAAGCATGTGTTTTGAATTGATAAAATTGTATATTTGAAAGTACTTATTATTTTAATGATGACAAAATTTGGAACATTAATTAAAACAGAATCGCCTGTTCTTATCAATTTTTACCAAAACGGTTCTAATTTGCCTAAAATTGTTGAAGTTTTAAAAGAGGTGGCATCTCAAATAGGTTCTAATGCTCGTATTATTAAAATTGATATTGCCAAAAACGAGTTGTTGGCAGATGCTTTAAAAATTAAAGGAAATTTAACTTATGTTATTTATAAAGACGGAGTTATGAAATGGCGCCAATCGGGTGAAATTCCTTCAGAACAACTTACTGAAACGCTACTGCAGTTTATTTAATAGCTTCAAAACGATAACCTTTAACATTAAAGTACTCTAGAACTTTTGGTAATGTAAATTTTAAATTATCGAATGCTTTTTGATGATCGTGAAAAACTATAATACTTCCATTGGTTGAATTTTTAAGTACGTTAGAAAGTACTTTTTCTTTGGTAATGTTAGAGTCAAAATCACCACTTAATACATCCCACATAATTATTTTATAACCTTTTGAAAGTAACTTTTTAGATTGAAAATATCCTATTTTGCCATATGGAGGTCTAAAAAGTTTTAGTTTGGTTTTTTTAAACTTTTCAATTGTTAATTGTGCTTTGTCTGTATTGTTAATATAATTATAATTAGTTGTTTTCCATCCTTTTAAATGATTAAAAGTATGATTGCCAATGGCATGATTTTTACCGATAATTTCTTGAAAAACTTCTGGATGTTTTTGGATGTTTTCACCAACGCAAAAGAATGTTGCTTGTGCATTATACTGTTTGAGTGTTTTTAAAATAAAAGGGGTTATTTCTGGTGTTGGACCATCATCAAAAGTTAAGAAAAGTACTTTTTCTGAGGTGTTAAAACTCCAAACCAATCTATTGAAAAGTTTCTTGATAAGATTTGGAGTTTTAACTAAGTAGAGTGACATTAATATGGTTTAATTTTCAATTTTATCTGAAAATAATTTAATATAGTTGGTAAAATTTTCATTAACAGTTTTTGCGTATTTTTCATCTTCATAACGATTAACAACTTCAGCTATATTTCTGTACATAAGTACATTAGTTTCAATTTCATCAAAAATTTTATCCAAAAAGAACTCGTTAAACTTGCTGTAATACAAGAGGTTTTCTTGAAATTTACCTATTAGAAGTTCAGCAATTTTTCGAGCTTTTTCGGGTTTTTCAATCATATAATACGATTCTATATACCCTAAAACCATTCCGTAATGTCCATATCGTTCAATTGGCATTTTTTCTATTGATAAATCAAGAATTTGCTCGGCTTTTTTATACTGGTTTTCTGAAATTAATACATCGGCCAATCGAATTAAATTGTTGCGTAAGGTAACAGAGTTTTTACGCGACTCTACATCGAGGTACATATTAGGATTACTCATAATATCCCAGTTCCACTTTAATACTTTTTGATACATAGATTCTGTATCTATATGTCCCATATCAAATGCCGATTTATCTTTGTTACTTGTTTTTATTGGAACAAATTTATAGGCAGTTCCATCTAATTGCAGGTAATCTTTAAGCCAAATGTATTCTTCATCATCTTGACTTCCTCCAGTAAAATAAATAGGATGTTTCCAATCATTATGTGCTAATATATCGAGCATTAAAATCCTGCTTTTTGAAATACCATTTTCATCAATATCAATATCGATATGAGAAACAATTGAATCTGCATATTTTTCGGGAACTATTTTATTTTTTAAAACGGCATCTTTATCAACATACAATCTTATTTTATTAGTTGGATATGTTTTTTCTTTATGACCATTATTGGTTTCTACATAGGTTGCTTCATCAGAAGAAGCGATCCATTTCATAAAATCTTTGATGTCTATTCTGCTTTCGGTTCTTGGAACGTGATAAGCAACTTCTAAAGAACCGTGTTTGTAATGTTCGTGTGTTAGAATACCGGGTATTGGATCGGCTTCATACGTTTTGCGTTTCATCTGATCGATGTACCAATCGGTATTAAATAAACTGGTGTTTATTAATTTTAAATCGGTTCTGTAGTTTTCTACTTCTTGTAAATACCAAAGCGGAAACGTGTCATTATCTCCGATGGTGAACATAATGGCATGTTCATCGCAAGAATCTAGATAGGTTTTTGCTACAAAATTGGTGGTAAATCTGTTTGACCTGTCATGATCGTCCCAATTTTCTTTAGCCATCAAGGCAGGAACAGCCAGTAATGAAATAGCAACTAATGCAATTGCAGTTGCTTTTGATGAACTGTATTTTTTAATTGAATCGAAAAGTGCTAAAACACCAAGACCTATCCATATTGCAAAAATATAGAATGATCCCACAACGGCATAATCGCGTTCGCGCGGTTCAAACGGTTTCGGATTGGTGTAAAAGATGATAGCCAAACCGGTAAAAGCAAAGAATAAAAGTAATGGATAAAAATTGTTTTTATCTTTTTTAAGCTGATAAAATACGCCTAGAAAACCAAGGATAAAAGGTAAGAAATAATAGGTGTTTCTTCCTTTATTGTTGGCTATATCACTTGGTAAATCTGATTGTGGGCCTAATCGCATTTCATCAATAAAATTAATGCCGCTTAGCCAATTTCCATTTTGGATATCCAAGTATCCTTGTTCATCACTTTGTTTACCTACAAAATTCCACATAAAATATCGGGCATACATGTATCCAAACTGGTAATTAATCATAAAGTAGATGTTTTCGCCAAAGGTTGGTCTGCGCTCTGTTGATTTGCCGATTCCTGCAATTGCTTTATAATTTCTAATAGCAGCAGGATTTACCATTCTTGGAATAAACCCTTTGTGTTTATCGCTGTAATTTGGCGATGCATTTTTATAATTATTTACAATTACATATTTTCCGGAGGCTTCATCTTTTTCGTATTTTGGTTTTTCATCAACATAGGGCTGGTCTTCATCCAATTCTCTATCAAAAACCACCGAATAATACGTGTCGTAAAAAACATTGGCATCTCCGTATTGTTCGCGATTGTAGTAAGCCAGTAATTCACGGGCACTTGATGGATTGTTTTCATTTATGGTAGTGTTTGCATTGGCTCTAATAGGAAGCATTAACCACGAAGAAAATCCAATCATTACAAATAAAATGGATAAGATTGCAGTATTTGCAACTACTTTTCCTGTTTTTCGTGTGTATTGCAGGCTGTAGTAAAAACCAGCTATTAAAACCAATAAGGCAATGATACTTCCCGAGTTAAATGGTAATCCTATTGAATTAACAAAGAAGATTTCGGAAGCACTAAAGAATTTAAGGGTGTAGGGAAATAGTAATTTAAATACAAAAATTAAAACAATAATAGCAATAACATTGGCAATTATAAATTTAACAAACGTATTGATTTCGTATTTTTTAAGCAGAAAAATGTAAACGATTGCTGGAATAACCAATAAAGACAAAATATGAACTCCAAACGATAACCCTACAACAAAACTAATTAGTAATAGCCATTTATTTCCCATTGGTTTATCAATTTCATCAATCCAACGTAAACCTAGCCAAAATAACAGTGCCATTAAAAATGATGACATGGCATAAACTTCTGCTTCAACAGCACTAAACCAAAAACTGTCTGAAAAGGTATATGCTAGTGAACCAACCAATCCACTGCCTAAAATAATTATAGAGTTTTCAATTTTTTCTTCGTTTGAATTTATTAGTTTTTTAGCAAAATAAGTAATGGTCCAAAAAAGAAATAAAATAGTGAAGGCACTTGCTAAAGCAGACATGAAATTCATGACATAAGCCAATTGAGTGACATCAGAAGTAAATAATCCAAAAAATGCGCCAAGCATTTGATAAAGTGGCGCTCCTGGCGGGTGTCCAACTTCAAGCTTTACCGAAGTAGAAATGTATTCGCCACAGTCCCAAAAACTAACTGTAGGTTCAAGAGTTAAAGTGTAAGTTACTAAGGCAATAGCAAAGGCTACCCAACCTAATATAATATTCCACTTGGTATAAGAATTTGAAGTCATAGAATTAAAATTTTATCAGATTGCGAATTTAGTAAATATAGCTGAATTTTATAAAGTGATTCATTGCGATGCTTTTATAAAAAAGTCATAAAAATTTTTAATAAATAATTTGCTCCGATAAAATCTTTGCCTTAAATTTGCATCCGATTTTGACCTATGGTGTAACGGTAGCACTACAGTTTTTGGTACTGTCTGTCAAGGTTCGAATCCTTGTAGGTCATCAAAATCAAAAAAGCCACGTAATTACGTGGCTTTTTTTATATCAATTTAAAGGTAATAACTGGTTTTAGGGCTTTATTGGCAATATCTTCACCAATACTTCCGTTAAATAAATGTGCAAGACCTCTGCGTCCGTGTGTGTTTAAGCAAATTAAATCGGCATCGATATCGTTGGCAAAATTTAAAATTCCTTTTTCAACTGTTATGTCGTTATAAATATTTAAGGTGTGGTTTCCGATATCGAATTCGTTGACAAAAGCCCGAATCATTTCACTTGATTTCTTGGTTGTTTCAAAATTATGAATGGTATTTACTTTAAGTAAGTGTAGGTTTGCATCAAAATAAGCTGCAAAATCAATTATTTTTTGGAACGTTTTACGATTTTCAATCTTGAAGTTACTTGCAAAAACAATATCATCTATTTTAAAATCATCGGGAGCCTCTTTTACAACCAAAACCGGCACATCAGATCGTCTTACTACTTTTTCGGTATTTGAGCCTATGAGAATTTCTTCGATACCAGAAACGCCTTTAGATCCCATTACAATTAAATCAATTTCTTGTTTTTGTGATTCTTCTAAAATTCCCTCGAAAGCTCTATTAAATTGTACAATCTCTATTAAATTAATACCTGAAAAAAAGTGTTGTTTTTTAAACCGCACAAATTTTTCATGTGCTCTTTTAACAAATAAAAGTGAAGTTGGGGCATTAGAAGTGCTACTTCCAAAATTACCAGAGTCTATAACGCCACTAGGTAATTCTAACATATGCAATAAATAAATATCGCTGTTTGTTAATTTAGCAATTCTAGCCGCAACTTTAGCCGCAACTTTAGCTTGTTTAGAGAAGTCTACCGGAACTAAAATTCTTTTCATATCAAGTAATTTGATTTAATTAAGCATGATAAATGTAATAAATATTTGGAATATAAGAAAGTTCATTTTTGATTTTATAAAAATAGATGTATATTTGCCAAGAATTTTAGGTACAATGAAATTTGGAGGGGACAGCAAAGTCCCCTCTTTTTATACCATGAACAAAGAAGTTGTAAATCAATTAGTAAGTGTAGCATTAAGTGAAAATAAATCCTTATTTTTACTTGACTTAACAATCCATCAAGACAATAAAATTGTTGTTATAGTAGATGGTGATCAGGGTGTTCCATTGCAAGAATGCATTCGTATAAGCAGACACATCGAAAATAATATTGATCGAGAAGTGGAAGATTATGCTCTTGAAGTTACGACTCCAGATATAAGTGACCCAATAATAAACAACAGACAGTATAAAAAGAATCTGCAAAGAACTTTAAAAGTTACTTTAAAAGACGGTAGTAAACTAGAAGGTATTTTAGTGAGTATCAATGAAACTGGTATTGTTATTGAAAGTAAAGTTAGAGAGCCGAAGCCTATTGGAAAAGGTAAAATAACTGTTATAAAGAATTTCGAAATAACATTCGAAGAGATAGAAAAAGCAATTGTAAAAATAATGTTCTAATAAACAAGCTATATGGAAAATATAGAATTAATTGAATCGTTTTCTGAATTTAAAGATGATAAAAGTATTGACAGAGTTACCCTAATGGCAATTCTACAAGATGTATTTCGCGCTGCTTTAAAAAGAAAATTTGGAAGTGATGATAACTTTGACATCATTATAAATCCTGATAAAGGTGACTTAGAAATTTGGAGAAATAGAATAGTAGTAGCCAATGGAGAGGTTGAAGACCCAAATGCCGAAATTGAACTATCAGAAGCTCAAAAAATTGAACCCGATTTTGAAGTAGGAGAAGAGGTTTCTGAAGAATTTAAGTTAATAGACTTAGGTAGGCGTTCTATTTTAGCATTACGTCAAAATTTAATTTCTAAAATTCACGAACACGATAGTTCAAATACGTATAAGAAATTTAAAGATTTAGTAGGCGAATTATACTCTGCAGAAGTACATCACGTACGTCATAATGCCGTAATCTTAGTTGATGATGAAGCCAATGAAATAATTCTTCCAAAAAGCGAACAAATTCGTTCTGACTACTTTAGAAAAGGAGATACTGTTAAAGGAATTATAAAATCGGTTGATTTAAAAGGAAATAAACCGTTAATTATTTTATCTAGAACAGCAGACGATTTCTTACGCGAGTTATTTATTCAAGAAATTCCAGAAATTGCAGATGGCTTAATTACAATAGAAAGAGTAGCACGCATACCGGGTGAAAAAGCTAAAATTGCCGTAGACTCTTACGATGACAGAATAGACCCGGTAGGAGCTTGTGTTGGAATGAAAGGTTCTCGAATTCACGGTATTGTTCGCGAATTAGGGAATGAAAATATCGATGTGGTTAACTATACCAAAAACGATCAAATGTTTATTGCACGTGCCTTAAGCCCGGCTCGTTTAGAATCGATGAAAATTACCATGTTTGATGTTGAAAAACCTGAAGGAATCAAAGGAAAAGTTGAAGTGTTTTTAAAACCCGAAGAAGTTTCTAAAGCTATTGGTAAAAGTGGTGTAAATATCCGTTTAGCTTCTCAATTAACAGGATATGAAATTGAAGTTAAACGCGAAAGTGTAGAGGTTGATGATGTTGAATTAATAGAATTCTCTGACGAAATCGAAGAATGGATAATCCAAGAATTTATAAAAATAGGTCTTGATACTGCCTTAAGTGTTATCGAACAAAAAGTTGAAGATCTTGTTAAAAGAACAGATTTAGAAGAAGAAACAATTATTGAAGTTCAAAGAATATTAAAAGCTGAATTTGAAAAGTAATAACTATCAAATTAACGGCTAAACAAAAAATATATGGCTGAAAACGTTAGATTAAATCAAGTAATTAGAGAGTTAAACATCTCGTTAGAAAGAGCGGTAGAATACTTATCATCTAAAGGTATTGAAGTAGATGCACGTCCAACTACTAAAATTTCTGGTGATGAATATGAAGTTCTTTTAGACGGATTTAAAGCTGATCGAAAAAATAGAAAAGCTTCTGAAGAAATTAGCGAAGAAAAACGCAAAGAAAAAGAAGAAATTCGTGAAGCTTTAGAAAAGAAAAAAGAGCAAGAACTCAAAGAAGAAGAAGCAAAACACGAAGTTGTAAAAGCTAAAGCAGAAAAACTTGAAATTAAACAAGTAGGCAAAATTGATTTAGAGCCACAAAAACCGCTTGCTAAAGAAGAAGCTAAACCAGTTGAAAAACAAGAAGAAATAGTTCCGCAAAAACTAGAAGAAGTTAAGCCTGTTATTGGAACCAAAGCAGATGAATCAACTGTTCAAAAGCCTAAGCATAGTTTAATTAAGAAAAAAGACTTAATAAAAAAAGAAGATACAAAACAACCAATTAAAGGTGACTTTAAGAAAAAAGAAATTGTTAAACCAATTGAAAAAGAAGTTGAACTTGAGGGCGATTCTATTATTGAAACCAAGTACACTAAATTACAAGGTATTAAAACTACCGGAAAAACAATTGATTTAAAACAGTTTGAAAAACCTAAAAAGAAAAAAACCTTACAGCCAGAAAAGAAATCTACTAAAGATAATGTTAAATCAATTCTTAAAGATGATAGCGCTGTAGACAGTTCAAAAAAACGTAAACGGATTAAAAAATCTGTTTCTGTTGATGTGGGTTCTGTAGGAAAACAATTTACTCCAAGAGTTGGAAAACCAATAAAAAGGCCTATTTTAAAAGCAGAACCATCAGAAGAAGATGTACAAAAACAAATTAGAGAAACACTTGAAAAGCTTCAAGGGAAATCGTCTAAATCCAGAGGAGCAAAATACAGAAGAGATAAAAGAGATTCACACCGTCAACAACACGATAAGGATTTAGAGCAACAAAGTGCAGAGAGTAAAATCTTAAAAATTACCGAGTTTGTTACAGTAAGCGAAATAGCTTCACTTATGAACATCCCAGTAACTCAAGTAATATCAGCATGTATGTCATTAGGATTAATGGTAACCATGAATCAGCGTTTAGACGCAGAAACACTTACCATCGTTGCTGATGAATTTGGATATGAAATAAAATTTGTAACAGATAATATAGAAGAAGGAATTAAAGAAGATGAAGATAAAGAAGAAGATTTAATTCCAAGAGCACCAATTGTTACTGTAATGGGCCACGTTGATCACGGTAAAACATCCTTACTAGATTATATCAGAAAAACAAACGTAATTACAGGAGAATCAGGAGGTATTACACAGCATATAGGTTCATATAGCGTAAAACTACCTAACGGACAGCGAATAGCATTTTTAGATACACCTGGTCACGAAGCGTTTACTGCAATGCGTGCTCGTGGGGCTCAGTTGACAGACATTGTAATTATTGTGGTTGCTGCAGACGATGCCATCATGCCTCAAACAAAAGAAGCAATTAGTCACGCGCAAGCAGCGGGTGTTCCAATTGTATTTGCTATTAATAAAATAGATAAGCCAACGGCTAATCCAGAAAAGATTAAAGAAGGTTTATCACAAATGAATTTATTAGTTGAAGATTGGGGTGGGAAAATTCAGTCTCAAGAAATATCGGCTAAAACAGGTGTGGGTATAAATGAGTTATTGGAGAAAGTTTTACTTGAAGCTGAAATGTTAGATTTAAAAGCTAATCCAAATAAAAATGCTGTAGGAACGGTGGTTGAAGCACAGTTAGATAAAGGTAGAGGTTATGTTGCAACTGTTCTTGTGCAAACAGGTACACTAAAAATTGGTGATTATTTACTTGCTGGTAAACAAAGCGGTAAAGTTAAGGCGATGTATGATGATAAAGGAGAAAATATCGATTCTGCAGGCCCATCAACTCCAGTGTCAATTCTAGGATTAGATGGTGCGCCACAAGCAGGAGATAAGTTTTACATGTTTGATGATGAGCGCGAAGCTAAACAAATAGCAGCAAAACGAACACAATTAATTCGCGAGCAATCAATCAGAACTCAGAAACATATTACACTCGATGAAATTGGACGTCGTATTGCTTTAGGCGATTTCAAAGAACTAAACATTATTGTTAAAGGAGACGTTGATGGTTCTGTTGAAGCTTTAACCGATTCATTCCAAAAATTATCAACACCAGAAATTCAGATAAATATTATCCATAAAGGTGTAGGAGCAATTACAGAATCTGATGTATTATTAGCATCAGCATCCGAAGCAATTATTATAGGATTTAACGTAAGACCTTCTGCAAACGCCAGAACTTTGGCTGATAAAGAAGAAATAGATATCAGAAACTACTCTATTATTTACAATGCTATTAACGATTTACGCGATGCAATGGAAGGGATGTTATCTCCAGATATTGTTGAAGAAATTGTAGGTAATGTTGAAATACGCGAGGTTTATAAAATTTCTAAAGTTGGAAACATTGCCGGATGTATGGTAGTTAGAGGTAAAATCATGAGAAATTCTAAAATTAGAATTATCCGCGATGGTGTGGTAATTCACTCGGGCGAACTTACTGCTTTAAAACGATTTAAAGACGATGCCAAAGAAGTTACCAAAGGATTTGATTGTGGTATTCAGTTTAAAAACTATAACGATATTGAAATTGGTGATCAAATTGAAGCTTACCAAGAAGTTGAAGTTAAAAAGAAACTTAAAAAGTAATACTAAAAAAGGAAGTCAAACGACTTCCTTTTTTTATGAGTTTATCCTTGCGCGTACAGTTAACGAACCCGGAAACTGTTCTTTTATTTTAATATTGGCTTTATCGGCCTCAAGCCTAGTTCGATAATTACCAACTTGTACTTTCCACTCTGGTGCTTTGTAAATAATTTCCACTTTGATATCAGGAAATAGGGTTAAAAATTTAGATCTAACTTGATACGCATCAACTTCATTTCCATTATATAATTGTACTCTAAACCCATCAATTCTTGGGTGTATTTTTTGATGCTCTTTTTTAAGCTCCATTACTTTTTCAATACTTTTTTCCTTTAAGACTTGTCCATAGCTTACAGTACTGCTTAAAAGTTGAATTAGGGAAAATGTTAAAATTAGTAGACTCGTTTTTTTCATTATAAAATTAATAGTAAAATATTTTTTAAAGATAAATAAAACCTATATATTCATATTTATTATTGATAGCAAAAAGTTAATATAAGAATTCATATCGCAAATTAAATGTTATTTTTGCACTGTTTTAGCAAAAGTTTAAAAAAAAGTTTAAATTCCACACGAAAAAATCGTGCCAAAAAAATAATAAATAAATATGAGAAGTGTCTTTAAACACCATCAAACTAAAAGGCTATTTATTGGTCTTTTAATCTTTTTACTTTACCCCATTTCAAATTTTGCTCAAGAAGGAGATGCTCTAAAAGGTAAAGACCTTTATAATGCTAATTGTGCTGCTTGTCACCAGTTAGATAAAAAATTAGTTGGTCCGCCTTTAAAAAAGATTGGAGAAAAAAGAGATCAAAAATGGTTGTTGAAATGGATTAAAGACAGTCAGGCTTTAATAAAAAGTGGCGATAAAGATGCAATTGCTATTTACGAGGAGTACAATAAAATTCCTATGACGGCATTTCCAAACTTATCAGACCAAGATATTTTTGATATACTAGCTTATACAGATAGTGATGTAATCTTAGGTGCCGATGGAAAACCAATAGACGAGGCTTATGAAAACGGTAAAAAAGTTTTTCAAACCAATTGTGCTGCATGTCATAAATTAGAACGAAAATTAATCGGACCACCGCTAGGTAATATTTCTGACAAACGCCAGATGCCTTGGCTAAAATCGTTTATAAAAGATAGCCAAGCTATGATAAAAGCTGGGGATCCAGATGCGGTGGCAATTTATGAAGAGTATCAAAAAGTACTAATGTTACCGTTTCCACAATTATCAGATAAAGATATTGAAGACGTTATTCATTATACAACTTTAGGTGATAATGAAGAAACAGTTCAGTTAGATGCAGAATTAAATAACGAAGATTTAGAATTGTATAAAAAATGGATTTTGCGATTCGTAGCTGGACTTATTCTGTTAATTGTAATTATAGTTATTGTAAGTACAAAAAACACTTTTTTACGTTTACTTGCTATCATGTTCTTTATGATTGGGTTTGCATACTACACCTTTAGCTGGTTATTTCAAATAGGTGTAGATAAAGAGTATCAACCTATACAGCCTATAGCATTTTCACATAAAATACACTCTGGAGATAATAAAATAGATTGTCAATACTGTCACTCCTCAGCTAAACATAGTAAAATGTCAGAAATACCTTCAGCAAACGTATGTATGAACTGTCACAAAAGTATTTCTGAGTACAAAGGAATTTTATACGATGGATATGATAAAGCATATTACGATGGTGAAATTCAAAAATTATACGATGCCGTAGGTTGGGATAAAACCAATGCAAAATATAAAGAGAATTATGAAGAAAAACCTATAAAATGGATTCGTATACATAACCTTCCAGATTTTGCATACTTCAATCATGCACAACACGTTACCGCCGGTAAAGTTGATTGTAAGCAATGTCATGGTAAAGTTGAAGAAATGCACGAAGTGAAGCAGTTTGCACCATTAACCATGGGTTGGTGTGTTGATTGTCATCGAACTACCGAAGTGCCAATGAAATCAAATAAATATTATGAAGAAATTCATAAAGCCCTGGCAAAAAAATTAGGTAAAGAAAAAATTACAGTTGCCGATATGGGCGGATTGGAATGCGGTAAATGTCACCACTAAAATTAATTGAAAAAATTACGAAGAATGGCTTCAGATAAAAAATATTGGAAAAGTTTAGAAGAACTAGACACAAACAATACCATTGTTGAACGATTAAGAAACGACGAATTTGTTGAAGAACTTCCTATTGATGAGTTTTTAGGCAACAAAGAAAGTCTAGACAATTCATCAACCACACGAAGAGATTTCTTAAAATTTGTCGGATTTACTACTGTTGCAGCATCCGTTGCAGCTTGTGAAGGTCCGGTAGTTAAATCAATTCCGTACGTTGTAAAACCAGAAGAGGTTGTTCCTGGTGTAGCCGATTTTTATGCTTCAACTATGTTCGATGGATTTGATTTTGCATCGATTTTAGTTAAAGTACGTGAAGGACGTCCAATTAAAATTGAACCTAATAAATTAGCTGGAGGATCAACTAACGCTAGAGTTCAAGCATCTGTTTTATCTTTATACGATAATAACCGTTTAAAAGGTCCTAAGATAAACGGTAAAGAAATTGAATGGCATGAAGTTGATTCTCAAATTACGTCAAAATTAAATCAGTTAAGTGTAGAAGGTAAAGAAATAGTAATCTTAACAGGAACACTTGCAAGCCCATCTACAGCCGAATTGATTACAAATTTCAAAAATAAATTCAGAAATGTAAAGCATATTCAATACGATGCAGTTTCTGAATCTGGTGCAGTAGAGGCATTTGAAACCATGTATGGAGTACGCGCATTGCCAAATTATGATTTTTCAAAAGTAGAAACTGTAGTTTCGTTTGGTGCAGATTTCTTAGGAGATTGGCAAGGTGGTGGTTTTGATGCTGATTTTGCTAAAACCCGAGTTCCTAAAGATGGTAAAATGTCAAAACACATACAGTTTGAAGCTAATCTTTCATTAACAGGTGCTAATTCTGATAAACGTGTAAAAACAAAACCATCTGAGCAGGCATTTGCTTTAATTAATTTATACAACAAAATCACCGAAAGTAATTTACCTTCTAAAAACACATCCGTTGATAAAGAAGTAGAAAAGGCTGCAAAACAATTAAAAGCAGCTGGCAGTAAAGCGTTAGTAGTATGTGGAAATAATGATAAAAACCTTCAATTGCTTACGTTATCAATTAATAAAGCATTACAGTCTGAAGTAATTGATGTTGTAGCAACCCGAAATATACGTAACGGTGTTGATAGTGATGTGAAAACTCTTGTTGCTGATATGCATGCAGGAAAAGTAGGTGCATTATTAATGTATCAAACTAATCCAGTTTATACCATGCCAGCAAGTACTAACTTTACTGAAGCATTAAAAAAAGTTACGCTTACAGTGGCATTTTCAATGAATGAAAATGAAACAGCAACTGTTACACAATACGCTTTAGCAACACCTCATTATTTAGAGTCTTGGGGCGATGTTAGCGCTAAAAATGGAAATTACAATTTAATTCAGCCAACTATAAATCCATTGTTCAATACCAATCAGTTTCAGGATTGTTTATTGAGATGGACAGGAAGTGGAGAAACATACTATGATTATCTAAAGAAATATTGGGAAAAGAATATTTTAACCAATGCATCATGGAATCAAACATTGCACGATGGTTTTTATATAAGTTCACCAAAACAACAAACATCTATAAAATCAGTAGATTTAAACTCGGTTGCAAGTGAAATTAATAAAAACTATAATTTTAATGGATTTGAACTGGTTTTCTATACCAAAACGGGATTAGGTGACGGTCAAATGGCTAACAATCCTTGGTTGCAAGAATTTCCAGATCCAATTACGCGTACTTCATGGGATAATTATGCTACCATTAGTACAGTTGATGCCAAAAAACTAGGGTTACAAAACTTCCACGTTTCTAACGGTGCCTTAAATGGTAGCAGGGTTACAATAACTGTTGGTAAAACATCATTAAAAGAAGTGCCTGTATTTATTCAACCAGGACAAGCAGAAGGAACAATTGGATTAGCTGTTGGTTATGGCAGAACCAAAGGGATGAAACAAGAAATGATGACAGGTGTAAATGCATTTTACTTAAACGATGGCTTTAAAAGTCTTCAACAAGCCACCATTGAGAAAGCAGTTGGAATTCATGAATTTGCCTGTGTTCAGTTACATCATACCATGATGGGTAGAGATATCATTAAAGAAACTACTTTAGAAACTTTTAATGATACCAATGTAGATCCAGCTAAATCATGGAATAAAAAAGCACATGTTTCATTAGATCATAAAAACGTAGAAGCTTCTACAGTTACCTTATGGGATGAGCACGATACAACTATCGGACACCGATTTAATTTATCTATTGATTTAAATGCTTGTACCGGCTGTGGTGCTTGTGTTATTGCCTGTCATGCAGAGAATAATGTGCCGGTTGTTGGTAAAGCAGAGATACGAAACAGCCGTGATATGCATTGGTTACGAATTGACCGTTACTATTCATCAGATATGAACGATGATGTAGCAGAAGAATTACAGTTGGGTGTATTAGATAAATTTGATCAAATGGAAATAGCATCTGATAACCCAGAAGTTGCTTTTCAACCTGTTATGTGTCAGCATTGTAACAATGCACCATGCGAGACTGTTTGCCCAGTTGCTGCAACAACCCATGGACATCAAGGTCAGAATCAAATGACCTATAACCGTTGTGTAGGTACACGTTATTGTGCTAATAACTGTCCGTATAAAGTACGTCGTTTTAACTGGTTTAAATACAAAGAAAATGATGAATTTGATTACCATATGAATGATGATTTAGGACGTATGGTGTTAAATCCAGATGTGGTAGTTCGCTCACGCGGAGTTATGGAAAAATGTTCGATGTGTATTCAAAAAACACAGTTGGCGATATTAGAAGCTAAAAAAGATGGAAGACCAATTGCAGATGGGGAATTCCAAACGGCATGTTCAAGTGCTTGTAGCAGTAGTGCCATTGTTTTTGGAGATGTTAATGATAAAACCAGTCAAATTGCAAAATTGGTTGAAGATCAACGAGCGTATCATTTATTAGATGCTATAGGTACAAAACCTAATGTGGTTTATCAGGCTAAAGTTAGAAACACAAACGAATCATAAATAATTAAAAATAAAGAAATATGGCGTCTCATTATGAAGCACCTATAAGAAAACCTTTAATTATTGGAGAAAAATCATACCACGATATCTCTGTGGATGTTGCAGCTCCGGTTGAAGGGAAAGCAAATAAACTTTGGTGGATTGTATTTTCAATATCCCTTTCAGCATTTTTGTGGGGATTAGGATGTATATTTTACACCGTAGGAACCGGAATTGGAGTTTGGGGATTAAATAAAACTGTTGGTTGGGCATGGGATATTACCAACTTCGTTTGGTGGGTAGGAATTGGACATGCCGGAACCTTGATTTCAGCGGTATTATTATTGTTCCGCCAAAAATGGAGAATGGGGATCAACCGCTCTGCAGAAGCGATGACTATTTTCTCAGTAATGCAAGCTGGATTATTTCCCTTAATCCATATGGGTAGATTATGGAATGCAAACTGGGTTTTGCCGATACCAAATCAATTTGGATCACTTTGGGTTAACTTTAACTCACCTTTACTTTGGGACGTATTTGCAATTTCTACGTATTTATCAGTATCATTAGTATTTTGGTGGACTGGTTTACTACCAGATTTTGCCATGTTACGCGATAGAGCAATAAAACCATTTCAAAAGAAAATATACAGTTTATTGAGTTTTGGATGGAGCGGACGTGTAAAAGACTGGAATCGTTTTGAAGAAGTTTCATTAGTACTAGCCGGATTAGCAACTCCGTTAGTTCTATCAGTGCACACCATTGTATCGTTTGACTTTGCTACTTCGGTAATTCCGGGTTGGCATACTACTATATTTCCACCTTATTTCGTTGCAGGAGCAATTTTCTCAGGTTTTGCTATGGTAAATACCTTGTTAATTATCATGAGAAAAGTATCCAATTTGGAAGCCTATATCACCGTACAACATATAGAACTTATGAACATCGTAATAATGATTACAGGTTCCATTGTAGGGGTTGCGTATATAACAGAATTATTTATTGCCTGGTATTCGGGTGTAGAATATGAACAATATGCCTTTTTAAACAGAGCAACAGGACCGTATTGGTGGGCTTATTTATTAATGATGAGCTGTAATGTGTTTTCGCCGCAATTTATGTGGTCTAAACGATTAAGAACCAGTATTATGTTCTCTTTTATTATTTCAATAGTTGTAAACGTTGGAATGTGGTTTGAACGATTTGTAATTATCGTAACATCGTTACACCGTGATTATTTACCATCTTCATGGACCATGTTCTCGCCAACTTTTGTTGATATTGGAATATTTATTGGAACAATCGGGTTTTTCTTTGTGTTGTTTTTACTTTATGCACGTACGTTCCCTGTGATTGCACAAGCAGAGGTTAAAACAATATTGAAATCATCAGGTGAAAACTTTAAAAAATTAAGAGATGGAAACGAGCACTAAGAAAATTCACGCACTGTATAATGATGACGATGTATTGTTACACGCCATCAAAGATATTAGAAAAAAAGAATATAAAATTGATGAGGTTTTTACTCCATTTCCGGTTCATGGTTTGGAAAAAGCATTAGGAGTTCCACATACTCGTTTAGCTTATGCTGCGTTTTTTTATGGAATCATCGGTTTGTCTTTTGCTATTTGGATGATGAATTATATTATGATTGAAGATTGGCCTCAAAATATTGGAGGCAAACCAAATTTCTCTTATTTTCAAAACATGCCGGCTTTTGTTCCTGTGATGTTTGAAATGACAGTGTTTTTTGCTGCACATTTAATGGTAATCACTTTTTATTTTAGAAGCAGGCTATGGCCATTTAAAGATGCAGAAAATCCAGATCCAAGAACTACCGATGATATGTTCTTAGTTGAATTATCATCAGATGGTAATGAAAAAGAAATTGAAGAATTTCTAAAGAAAACAGGAGCCGTTGAAATTAAACTCATAGAAAACTAAGCCGTATGAAGAGGATATTTAAAACAGTTATTGTATTAGTAGTTTTTATAGGAATGTTAGTTTCTTGTAAAGACGATAGAAAACCTAACTATCAATACATGTCTAATACAGATATGTATCATTCATTAAGCTATGAATCGTATAGTGAAAATCCAATTTTTAAAGATAGTTTATCGGCTCAAAAACCGGTTGTAGGTTCCATCGCCAGAGGAAAAATACCTTATTCTTATAATAATAATGAAGAAGATTTCGTAGCAGCGAAGAAAAATTTAACTTCTCCATTGGAAAAGAATGAAGAAAATCTAGCACAAGGAAAATACTTATACGATATCTATTGTGCCACTTGTCACGGTTTTAAAGGAGACGGACAAGGGGTACTTGCGCAACGTGAAAAATTCTTAGGAATTCCTAATTATAAAGATCGTGAAATCACAGAAGGTGGTGTTTATCACGTAATAATGTACGGCCGAAACCTTATGGGTTCACACGCATCGCAACTAAGAGAAAAGGAGCGCTGGCAAATAGTGCAGTATGTTCAAAAATTAAAGTCAGATTTACAATAATAGCAATAAGACAATTATTATGTACCAATTACCAAATACAGTAAGAAATTTTGCCTTTGCACTCATAATTATTGGAGCCATTGGAGTAATTTATGGTTTTCTATCGGTGCCAACTTTAGAAGAAATTAAAAATTCTGCGCATCCGGTTGTTACAGAACTGTCGCATCATTCAGACGCAACTGTTGCTCCAGAAAGCGATGAACATGCATTACATGTATTACATCAATTACAAAATAAACCTTGGGCAGCTTTGTATGTAGCCATCTTCTTTTTTATGATGATATCATTGGGAGTTTTGGCTTTTTATGCTATTCAGCATGCTGCACAAGCGGGTTGGTCTGTAGTGTTGTTTAGGGTAATGGAAGCCATTACCGCATATTTGCCGTTCGGAACCTTGCTGCTATTTTTATTTTTAGTTTTTTCCGGATTGCATTTTAACCATATTTTTGTTTGGATGGATGCTGAGTTATTAAATCCAGAAAGCGCCAAATACGATGAATTAATTGCTAATAAAAGTAGCTATTTAAACGTGCCTTTTTTCTTAATAAGAGCAGCAATATATATTATTGGGTGGAATACATATCGTTATTTAGCCAGAAAATGGACAATTGCACAGGATAGTGCATCTGACAATAAAAACTATTTTAAGTTATTTAAATTATCTGCAGCATTTTTAGTATTCTTTATTGTTACAGAATCGATGATGTCTTGGGACTGGATTATGTCATTAGATCCGCATTGGTTTAGTACCTTATTTGGATGGTATATTTTTGCCAGTATGATTGTTTCATCGGTTACTACCATTGCTTTAATCACCATTTACCTTAAATCAAAAGGATATTTAGAAAATGTAAATAACAGTCATATTCATGATTTAGGCAAGTTTATGTTCGGATTTAGCGTATTCTGGGCGTATTTATGGTTTTCACAATTTATGTTGATTTGGTATGCAAATATTCCAGAAGAAGTTACCTATTTCGTTACCCGTATGAATGATTATAAACTTCCGTTTTTAGGAATGGTAGCGTTAAATTTAGCATTTCCATTAATCATATTAATGAACAGCGATTATAAAAAAATATATTGGATAGTGATTTTAACCGGTATAGTAATTTTAGTAGGTCATTACATTGACATCTTTGTAATGGTAATGCCAGCAACAGTTGGAGATCAATGGTTCATTGGAGTTTCTGAAATTTCATCGGTTTTACTTTTATTAGGATGTTTTATTTATATTGTGTTTAATGCCCTAACAAAAGCACCATTACTAGCAAAACGAAATCCGTTTGTTAAGGAAAGTGAGAATTTTCATTATTACAACATCGATTAAGAATATAAAAACCCTGAATATTGTTCAGGGTTTTTTGTTTTAAATCAGATGTGAATAATTAGTATATTTGTGGCTATGAACGAGCATTTGAATCCGGAAAAAAACAATTTTTCTAAAGAAGAATTTGAAGTTGAAAAGCGTTTAAGACCTTTAAGTTTTGATGATTTTACCGGACAAGAAAGTGTGCTGGAAAATCTAAAAATATTTGTTGAAGCTGCCAATCAACGTGGCGATGCTTTAGATCATACGCTGTTTCATGGACCTCCCGGCTTAGGAAAAACAACTTTGGCAAATATATTGGCTAATGAGTTAAACGTAGGGATTAAAATTACATCAGGTCCAGTGCTAGATAAACCAGGTGATTTAGCCGGATTGTTAACCAATTTGGAAGCAAGAGATGTCTTATTTATTGATGAAATTCATCGTTTAAGCCCCATAGTAGAAGAGTATTTGTATTCTGCCATGGAGGATTTTCGAATCGATATAATGATAGAAAGCGGACCAAATGCACGAAGTATACAACTAAATTTAGAACCCTTTACACTTATCGGTGCTACCACACGATCTGGATTATTAACAGCCCCAATGCGTGCCAGATTCGGAATTAGTAGTAGATTGGAATACTACAGCACAGAACTTTTAACAACCATTGTACAACGTAGTTCAAAAATTTTAAATATGCCTATAACAATGGAATCGGCTATTGAAATTGCAGGAAGAAGTAGAGGTACTCCTCGAATTGCCAACGCATTGCTTCGCAGAGTTCGCGATTTTGCTCAAATAAAAGGAAACGGAACAATAAGCATAGATATTGCTAAATACGCTTTAAAAGCGCTAAATGTTGATGCACATGGGTTGGATGAAATGGACAATAAAATTTTAACAACTATAATTGATAAATTTAAAGGCGGACCGGTAGGAATTAGTACCCTTTCAACTGCCGTAGGCGAGAATGCCGAAACTATTGAAGAAGTTTACGAGCCATTTTTAATTCAACAAGGATTTATTATAAGAACTCCACGAGGTAGAGAAGTAACTGAACTTGCGTATCGTCATTTAGGAAGAATTAAAAGTTCATCACAGGAAAAATTATTTTAGGCGATTTTTATTATGAATTATACTGAATCGCACTGCGATAAATTTGCAATTAAAGCTAGACAATTAAAAACTGAACTTGAAAATGGAGCTCTGTTGATTGATGTTCGGTTTATCAACTCAATTTTAAAAACTGGTTCCATACCAAAAGCAATTTTTATTGGTGTTCAAGGAAATTTAGAAAGCTGGTCCTATTATTTAATAGAAAACAAATCAGTTAAAATCTTTCTTTTAAAAGAAGAAACATCAGATTATCAAGAGCTTAAGCAACGATTTGAACATGCTGGATTTTATAATGTACAAGGTTTTTTAGAAGGTGGAATTGATGCCTGGTCTCTTGAAGGATTTGAAACAGAGCCCTATCATGCCATTAATCCCAAAGATTTTGTAAATAATTTTAATACAATCAATCCTGAATTAATTATTGATGTTAGATCTGTGCGCGAGTATGCTAATCAACATATTGTTGGCTCTCAAAATATTCCGCTAGAAAACTTACATCAATTTATAACTAAATTAAAAGCTGAAAATCAGTTTTATATTATTTGTGCTGGTGGATATCGTTCTATAATTGCAGCATCTATTTTAAAACAAAACAGCATATTTAAGACAGTGGATGTTTACGGAGGTATAAAAAACTTTCCTTAATTTTATAAATAAAATCAAGTTTAATAGTAACTAATCAATTTGACAAGAAAATAATTTTTTCTGTCGTAAATTTGTAATTAAAATAAATCAATATGTTATATACACTAGAAATACTTAACTTAAAATGTGGTGGATGTGCCAATTCGGTTAAAAAGGGCTTAAATTCTATAGAAGGAGTAGAAACTGTTGAAGTAGATGTTGAAAATGGAAAGGTCTCTTTTGATGCAACATCTGATGAAACTGTAAATATTGTAAAAGAAAAATTAGCTAACATGGGGTATCCAGAAGTTGGTGATGCTAATACCTTAATACATAAAGCTAAGTCTTTTGTAAGTTGCGCTACCGGAAGAATGGGGTCTAAAGAATAACTGCATTTAAAACGTAACTAATGGAAGAAGCATTGTTTTATGACCGGATGCAATTTGCATTTACCATAACTTTTCACTATTTATTTCCTCAATTAACTATGGGACTATCATTAATGATAGTTTACTTTAAATGGAAATACATTCGAACATTGAAGGAAAAATACAATTTCGCAGCAAAGTTTTGGATGAAAATCTTTGCCTTAAATTTTGCTATGGGAGTGGTGACAGGGATACCAATGGAGTTTCAGTTTGGGACCAATTGGGCGAAATTTTCTGAATTAACAGGTGGAATTATAGGGCAAACGTTAGCGATGGAAGGAATGTTTTCCTTCTTTTTAGAATCTTCATTCTTAGGATTATTTTTATTTGGCGAAAAATTATTAGGACAGAAATTACATTTTTTAACGGGATTTCTAGTTTTTTTAGGTTCATGGGCAAGTGGCTATTTAATTATAGCAACACACTCGTGGATGCAAAATCCGGTTGGCTATGAAATTTTAGAAAACGGACGCTATGTGTTAACTAATTTTTCTGAATTGTTTTCAAATCCTTGGTTAATGCCTGCATTTTTGCACAATCAAATGGCATCACTTGTAACAAGTTCATTTGTTATGGCAGGAATTGGAGCGTTTTATTTACTTAATAATAAATTTTCTGCCTACGGAAGATTATTTGTAAAAACCGGAGTAATCTTTGGATTAATTTCAAGTGTTATTGTTGCGGTTCCTACAGGAGATATGATGGCAAAAAACGTTGTAAAATATCAACCAGTAACTTTTGCTGCCATGGAAGGAATATTTAAAACTGAACAAGGAGTTGGAATAGCATTAATAGGTCAGCCCAATATTAAAGAGCAAAAATTAGATAATAAGATAGAGGTGCCAAATATGCTAAGTTTTTTAACTTATCAAAAATGGGATGCAGAAATAAAAGGTTTAAATGAATTTGACAAAAGTTTACATCCTACTAATATTGCAGGACTTTATTATTCCTATCATATTATGGCAGGTTTAGGAACGCTATTTATAGGTTTGCTAATGATTGCCGCATTTTTTCTTTGGAGAAAAAAATTATTCGATACAAAATGGATTTTATGGTCACTTATGGCTTTTATTCCTTTTCCATATATAGCAAATACCGCAGGTTGGTATACAGCAGAATTAGGAAGACAACCTTGGCTAGTGTATAATTTGATGAGAACATCCGAAGGAATTTCTCCAACAGTTTCATCAGGTAATACATTGTTTACCCTGCTAGGTTTTGTTGGATTATATCTTTTATTAGGGATGTTATTTTTAATTCTGGTTGGGAAAATTATATACAAAGGTCCAGAAACAATAAAAAAATAAGTATGGAAACATTTTGGTTTGTAATCTTAATCGGTACAATAATTATCTATGCAATTTTAGATGGGTATGATTTTGGTGCAGGTATAATTCATTTATTTTTTGCAAAAAAAGAAGAAGATAAAACAGCGATACATAAAGCAATTGGACCTTTTTGGGATGCCAATGAAGTTTGGTTAATTGCTTTTGGCGGATTGATGTTTTTTGCATTCCCAGTTTTGTATGCAAGTATATTTAGTGGGTTTTATTTACCCCTGATGATGATTCTTTGGATGTTGATATTTAGAGCTTTAGGTCTTGAGTTTAGAGGGGTAGTTCATAATAAGTTATGGCATGCAATCTGGGATAAAGCCTTTGGAATTGCTAGTTTGTTACTGGCTTTGTTTTTTGGCGCTGCGTTAGGGAATGTTGTTAGAGGAGTGAATTTAGGAGGCGTTGAACTTGCTTTTTCTAAGTATGAATCACACTATTTTTTTACTCCCTTATGGAATGAATACTTTTCTCCTCTAGCTGTACATGAAGGAATTTTAGATTGGTTTACTGTTTTAATAGGAATTTTAGCAGTAATTACGTTAACTATTCACGGAGCTAATTGGATTATTTTTAAAACAAACAGCAGTTTAAACGATAAGCTAAATAAACTTGTTCCAAAACTAACTGTTGTGATGGGTTTATTAACAATAATTACTATTTATTTGTGGGTTTCTTATTTAGAAGGCTCATTTGAAAATTTAGCTAACTATCCGTTATTATTTATATTTCCGTTAATCACAATAACAGGTTTTAATATATTGTTATTTGTAAATAAGATTAATAAAGATTGGATTGGATTTTTAGGATCAAGCCTATTTATTTTTGGTGGCTTATCAACTACTGCTTGCGTAATGTTTCCGGTCTTTTTACCGTCATCAAATTCTATAAATCCTGATCTTACAATTTACAATACAGGAATTAATGAATATGGTTATGCTGTAGGTTTTAAATGGTGGATAATTGCCATTATTCTGGTAGTGCTCTATTTTATTATTCAACACAAAGTTTTTAAAGGAAAATTAGATATGGCTGATTACGGCCATCATTAAACGGTTTTTTAAAATGTTAAAAATATCTAAAATTGGGCATTGGCAACAAGTCATTTTAGTTATTTACTTTACATTTGTCGCTTATATGAAAGTATTTAGATTGATTATTTTTAAAAATCTCTTTTTATTAACCATTCTATTCAGTTTGGGGTGTCAATCTATACTTTCTTACCATTTTGATACTTCTAAAATATCACATTTCGCTGTTAATGGAACTGAAAATATATCCAATTCAGACATCGATATTCAAGAAGTCGATCAAAATATTCCATCAATTCAGGATGTATTTACTAAGAACCTTTTTTCTCAAAATGTAGTTCAAGAAAAAGCAAATATCATATTAAAAATTGCTTTAAATACCTGGAAACCACCCAAAATATAAATCCTTTAATTTTAATCGGTATTTTTTATAATCTAACATTTGTTGGGTTGTAAAATCTTTTAATACACAACATTAAATTAATTTTAATAATCTATCTCATGGGATTTAATCATTATTATAAACCTAAAAAAAAATTTAAAAGAGAATACTATTATCAAGATGATACTAACTATTCTTATCAACCTAATTCGCCTTGGATTTCAGTAGCCAAAAAAATATTGAATAATCCAAAACTCAAAACTTTTCTCTTCATTGCTGTATTGCTGTTAGTCATTATTTTGATCATTGTAATAAGCTTGTTATTTCCGTTAATAAATAAATTAATTGATTATGTAAGCGTTAATGGACTAGAAGGATTAGTGAATTTAATAGTTGATTTTTTAAATAAAATTTGGAAAGGAACCCAATAATTTTATCAAGAAAAAAATCAAAAGAATAATAACTCATATTTTATAATAATTTATTTATGGTTGTAGATATCTATGTTTGGATTGGTTTTCTAGTATTTGTTTTTTTAATGTTAGCTTTAGATTTAGGTGTTTTTCATCGTAATTCACATGAAGTTAAAATAAAAGAAGCACTTATTTGGAGTTTTATTTGGATTACGTTAGCGCTAGTTTTTAACTATGGGCTCTATGTATTTATGGGCAAAGAAGTAGCCCTAGAATTTTTAACAGGATATGTGATTGAAAAATCATTAAGTGTTGATAATTTATTCGTTTTTATCATGATTTTCTCTTACTTTAATGTAGCTCCAAAATACCAGCACAGAGTTTTGTTTTGGGGAATTATTGGAGCACTTATCATGCGTGCTATATTTATTTTTGCCGGTGTGGCGCTCATTAATAAATTTCATTGGATTATTTATCTTTTTGGAGCCTTTTTAATTTTTACCGGAATCAAAATGTTATTCCATAAAGATGAAAAATTAGATCCAGATAAAAATCCATTAGTACGTTTGTTTAAAAAGTTTATGCCCGTTACAACAACAAATCATGGAAATAAATTTTTTGTAAAAATTGGAGTAAAAACTTTTGCAACCCCTCTATTTATCGTTTTGTTGTTGGTAGAATTTACCGATTTAATATTTGCAGTAGATTCCATTCCTGCAATTCTTGCAATTACCAATGATACGTTCATTATTTTTACTTCTAATGTTTTTGCTATTTTAGGTTTGCGATCGTTGTATTTTGCCTTAGCCGGAATTACTAAATATTTTTACTATATAAAATACGGATTAGCCGCAGTATTGGTTTTTGTAGGAATAAAAATGACTATGGTTGATATGTATAAAATACCTATAAACTACTCTCTTTTAACAATAGTAGTTATTTTATTGATTTCAATTAGTGCATCATTGATGTTTCCCAAAAAAGAAAATGGAACTAGTTAATAACTTAAAATTTAATAATTATGAATTGTCCAAATTGTAAAATACCTTTAATAATGTCTGAAAGACAAGGAATTGAAATTGATTATTGTCCGGAATGTCGCGGAATTTGGTTAGATCGTGGCGAACTTGATAAAATAATTGAAAAATCCAATGCTGCAGAAAATCTGCAAGCGCCTAAGATTACACATCAATTACCGCAAGAACCCTTTTTTAATAAACAAAGAAATCAGGATTATTATAAGTATAAGGGTAAAAAAAGCTGGTTACATGAATTGTTTGATTAAATAACGATTTTTTATTTAAATAACAGTGTTCACTAACTACATAAATTTTTATTGAAAGTTCAGTTTTAGATTGGTCTATTTTATGCATTCATTTTTGTGAATTTGCAAGTTTTTTTAAGTGTTAGTTATAGGTAGTTTTATCTTTTTGGCAACATCCTATAATCAAAATATATATTGAAAAAAATGAACGCACATAAAATTAAACGGAAATATAAGTTTTAATGATAAAAAAATAATACATTTATTATCAATTAATCAATATTAACCAACTAAAACTTAATTTTTATGAAAAAAAATGTAGGACAAACCGACAAAATTTTAAGAACATTGGCTGCAGTTGTGTTATTTTATTTAGCACATCAAGTAGTTACTGAAACACCGTGGAATTATGTATTGTATATCTTCGGAGTTGTTTTTGTATTGGTGGCTATCTTTGGATTTTGCCCCTTGTACAGTGTCTTTAAAATGGATACTACCGAGAAAAAAGAAGAATAAAAAAATCCCCACAATTTGTGGGGATTTTTAGTTTAGAATTTAAATGTGACACCCGCCAAATAGTTAATTCCAGCTTGTGGAAAATAATACGGAGTAGTTTCCCACATATATCCATTTGAAACGTATTTTTTGTCAAAAACATTATTGATTAATACATTGAAATCAGCTGTTTTAAATAAATTTTTAAACTTTTTTACTTCATAATTAATTAATACATCTGAAACCCAATAGTCGGGTAATTTAGAAGAAGCGATTTCGGTATTGCTTAAGTACTGCTCTCCAACATATTTAGTGTAAAATGTAAGTTTAAGGTTTTTTATTAACTCAAAATTTAGGGCACTTCCTGCAACAATACTTGGTGAATACGATATTTCGGTGTTTCCAAGATTGACAACAGTATTATTATCTTCAACTACAAAATCGATGTTTTTATTTGAACTGATTCCAATATTTGGAATCCAGTTTATAGTTTTTGAAAGTGCTACTTGAGCATCGATTTCTATACCCAACCGGTAACTTTTACCGCTGTTGGCTCTAATCGGACTTCCGTCATTTGGATCAATGGCGCCTGTTAATACCAATTGGTTGGTATAGTGCATATAATACAAATTGGAATTTACAACGATTTTATTTTTTTGATACCTCCAACCCAATTCAATGTCATCCAATTCTTCCGGTTTTGGTGGAATGATGGCATATTCATAGTCAGTTCTGTTAGGTTCTTTGTGGGCTTTAGCATACGAAACATAAAAATTGTTAAAGCTGTTAAATTGATAAGTAAATCCTAACTTCGGATTAAAAAAACTTAAATTTTCATCAACATCAACAGCTAAGAAATTAGTGGTTTTATAATCTACATTACGCAGTTGTATATCTCCAAATAAGTTTAATTTTTTGTTAAGTTGATAATTTACTTTGGCAAAAATGTTAAAATCTTTTTTCTTTCCATTGTTGTTGTAATAGCGATGATTGATTTCGCTGTCACTGGCAAATCGTGTCCAAATTACTTCGCCAAAATGATCACCATCGTAAATGTTATAAGCACCGCCAACGATTAACTGATACTTGTCTTGGCTGTTTTTTACAGAAAATGTAGTGCCATAAAAATCATTATCCAACCATTTTCTGCGAATTAAATCAGTTCTGTTGATGATGGTTCCATTAATATCAATAGGATTTAAACCGTAACTGGAAAATTTTTGATCTTGTTTATATTGTTCATAAAAACCAAAACCTTCGGTGTAATGAAAAGCAATATTTCCACTCCAGTTAGCATTAAAAAAGTGATTGATATGTAGTTGATAATGACGTTGCTCATAGTCATCTACTTCATTGTTGTAATAATCAACTACATTCCAGTTGGCATCATAAATAGCTCCGGCAGAGTTAAAAGTTCGGTTTGTTTTCATTGTTTCAGCGTCAATACCATTCCATGCCTGATACGTAATTTCATGACCTCCAAAACCAATTCCTTTAATAATGGTTTTATCATTAAAATAGGTTCCTGATACGTAATATGAATTGAGTTTTGATGATGCCCTGTCTATATATCCATCCGATTTTATATCAGATAATCGGCCCGAAAACTCAAAGTTATCATTTACAATTCCGGTATTGGCCATTAAAGTGTATTTATGAGTTCCAAACGAACCATAGCCTTTACTGATTTCTGCACCTGCTTTTTCAGTGATGCCATCAGTTAACAAGTTTAAACTGGCGCCAAAGGCTCCGGCACCGTTGGTAGAGGTTCCTACACCGCGCTGCAACTGAATGCTTTGGGTATTGCTGGCAAAATCGGGTAAATCTACCCAATAAGTTCCGTGAGATTCAGAGTCATTTAAAGGAATTCCATTAATGGTAACATTAACACGGGTGGCATCACTGCCTCGTACTCTGATACCCGTATAGCCAATGCCGGCACCGGCATCCGAAGTAGTAACTACATTGGGTAAATAATTTACAAGAATGGGAACATCCTGACCTAAATTACGTTCATCAATTTCTTGTTTTTTGACATTAGTAATCGCGAAAGGCGCTTGTTTGGAAGCGCGTGTGGCCTCAACAATTACTTCATTTAATACAACTGCTTTAGGCAATGTATCATTTTCAGTTTCAAATTTATCCTGAGCAAAAACCATCAAATTGCTCATTGATAAAAGAATTAATAAAACTTTTTTCATTGGTTTAATTTTTTATTTGTTTTTAAAACGAATAAAAAAGAGGTAAAATTCGATAGTTTATTTGATTTAAATTCCCTTAACAGCATTACCTGTTCAGGTTCATTGGGTATAATCTCAGCCTATACAGCACCCCTTTTGAGACGATACAAAGGTAACAATAAATACATTTTAATAACTTACATTTGCCGAAAAAAATAAAGTAGATGTTTATTTTAGAAGGACCCTATATCTCAGATTTTATTGAAGATACCTTAATCAAAAATCGGTTTAAAGTTATTGACACCTCATTTTTAAAGACGAGAGCAAAATATTTTGACTTTAATTTGATTTCAGAAAGTGAGGCAATTCATCAGTTAGAAAACAATAACGACAGCTTATATTCAAATTCAGAAAATGCCATTGATTGGGTTGAACAGCATTTGCAATTAACCAAGTATCCCGCCTTTATAAGTTTGTTTAAAGACAAAACCAAATTTAGAGAAGTTATTAGCTCGCTATATCCAGCTTTTTATTATAAAAAAGTACAGTTTAATGCCTTACAAAATTTGGATGTTCACACTATTCCATTTCCGGTTGTTTTAAAACCGGCGGTCGGTTTTTTTAGTTTAGGTGTTTATACGATTGAAAGCCCAGACGAATGGGATGTTGCGATTGAAAAACTTACCAATGAACTGCAAACTATCCAAAAGTTGTATCCAAAATCGGTTGTTAACACCGAAACTTTTTTAATTGAATCTTATATAAGCGGAAAGGAATATGCCGTTGATTGTTATTTTAATGAAACAGGGGAAGCGGTAATTTTAAATATTTTAGAACATCAATTCTCATCAAACAAAGATGTGAGTGATCGCCTGTATTTTACATCCCAAGAAATCATACGTAAATTGCACACTAAAACCTTAGAATTCTTAAATGAGTTAAGTGAACTAACAGGAATAAAAAATTTTCCATTACACTTGGAAATGCGAGTAACTATTAATGGAGAAATTATTCCGATTGAAGGAAATCCCATGCGTTTTGGTGGTTGGTGTACTACCGCCGATTTGGCTTTTTACGCCTTTGGATTTAACGCTTATGAGATGTATCAACAGCAGCAAAAGCCCGATTGGAATGCCATTTTTAATAAGATGAGTGATGATTTGTTTAGTTTGATTATATTAGACAATTCTACCGGATTTAAAGCTGAAGCAATTAAAAGCTTTGATTATGAACGATTGTTAGCATCATTTGAAAAACCATTGGAATTGAGAAAAGTAGATGTAAACGAGTATCCACTGTTTGGATATTTATACACACAAACTCCTAAAAATAAGTTTGATGAATTAGCTGGCATGTTACACAATACCTTGGAAGATTATATTGAACTTAAGTAAGTTAACCGTACTTTTCTTGAATTAAGTTATCGAGAATTTTGGTGACTTTTTTAAAGCGACTAATGGTGTCTCCAGTAAGTAAAATATACGGCCGATTATAATCAATCAGTGCTTTTTCAAAGGCATTAAACATTTCCTGACGCTGCTCAGGGCGGTCTCGAAGATCATCCTTTTCCCATGGAATATCGATAGAAGTTAAGAAATACAAATCATAGGTATTTTCCAAAGCTGCTTTTTCTAATACCGGATCTACAGTTCCGCCATAATAGGTAAGCGAGTAAACCATAGTTTCCAAAATATCGGTATCGCAAATTAAAAGTTTAGTTGCTTTTTTAGCCAATTCGTTTTCCAATTGTATTTGTCCAACTGCAATGGGCAGTAAATCGTGATTTTCACAAGTCTTTTGTTCTAAATCCCATTTATTTTGCAGGTATTCACGGGCATATTCGGGCACCCATTCGGTATTGTAATGATCTGCCAATAATTTGGACAGGGTTGTTTTTCCCGTTGATTCAGGACCAAACAATACTATTTTAATGATGTTCGCGGGTTCTTGTCTAAGCTTTTCTTCCATGCTATATATCCGTAATAGGCGATGATTAAAAATATAAAATATTGAATACTTGTTAAGGTATATCCTTTAAAAAAGTACAATGGCACAGAAATAATATCGCCAAGTATCCAAAAAATCCAGTTTTCAATTTTTTTACGAGCCATGAGCCACATACCTACAAAAAATATGGCAGTTGTTAAGGTGTCAATATAGGCAGTCCAGGTATTAAATTTGTCGTACATCCAGTACACCAAAACTACAAACAAAAAAGAGGCAAAAAATATGAATGACATAATCAATTGTTCTTTAGCGTTTGTTTTGGTTATGGGTGTAAAATGCGTATCGTCAACTTTTCTGGTCCAGTTATACCAACCATAAATACTCATTAAAAAATAATAGGCATTGATAAGCATATCGCCCAACAAGCCCCAATTAAAAAGCAAGTACACAAAAATCAGTGTGCTGATGATACCGGTTGGATAAACTAAAATGTTATCTTTTTTAGCATACCACACACTTAATAATCCAAAAACAACCGCAATAGCTTCTAATACTATTTCGCTTGTTTGGTATTCAACATATTGACCAAACAGAAAATTAAAAACTTGGTTTATAGTCTCCACGGTTGCCTTTGATTATTTTTAAGGTAAACACACAATGCTCTTCATTTAGAAAAGTTTCATGAATATGAGTTTGTAACCAGTTCATTACAGCTAAATAATCTCCGTAAACCTGTGTGCTTAATGGATTTTCGATAATAGTAAAGCCCGATTTTCTAAGGTTTTTTATAAATTCTTTTATTGGCAGTTCAAAATCTTTATGTAAGGGATATAGACTGATATCTACGGATACATTCATAATTGGTTTGTTTTAAAAAAATTAGAGTTTAATTCAAATGCAGTTCCAATAACCACAATATCTGCGCCATTTTCATGGGCAGCATTTAATTGCTTAAGCGAGGCAATTCCACCACCAACTATAATGGGTAAGTCGGTATTGTTTGCCACCATTTTTATAAGTTCATTAGGAACACACTGTTGTGCACCACTTCCGCCATCAAGGTATATTAGTTGATGGCCCATCATTTCACCAGCCATAGCTGTTGCCATTGCAATTTCCGGTTTGTGTCTGGGAATAGGTTTTGTATTGCTTATGTAGGATGCCGTGGTTTCGGTACCGCTTTCAATCAACATATAACTTGTTGGTATTACTTCAAGATTGCTTTGTTTTAAAATCGGCGCTGCAATAACGTGGTTGCCTATTAAAAAATCGGGATTTCTGCCCGAAATGAGTGATAGAAATAAAATACCATCGGCTTTGTTGCTAATTTGGATGGCATTACCCGGAAACAACAGTACTGGCAATAGGGAGTTCTTTTTTATTATTGAAATAAATTC
>JAGXRT010000002.1 GCA_018335575.1 Bacteroidota bacterium
TTCAGGTATCCGATGGCAATGGAGGAACAGTGACTCAAATAATTACCATTACTGTTACACCTGTTAACGATCCACCGATAATTACTTCGATATCTACTTATATAACACCGGAAGACACGCCGTTTACGCAAACAGTTACTTCAACCGATGTTGACGGAGGTGCGCCTTCCTATTCAATTACGGTGCAACCGGCAAATGGTACTGTAGTTATTAATGCAACCAGTGGTGTTTGGACATATACTCCAAGTCTCAATTTCAATGGAACTAATACATTTACTGTTCAAGTGTCCGATGGAAATGGAGGTACCGCTACTCAGGTAATCACCATAACGGTTACTCCGGTTAATGATACTCCAGTAATCACTTCTCCTGCTGTATATAACATTGCAGTTAACAAACCGTTTACTCAAACTGTGGTTGCAACTGATGTTGATGGCGATGCTTTAACCTATTCAATTTCTGTTCCACCAGCACAAGGTACTGTGGACATAAACTCAAGCACAGGAGTTTGGACTTATACTCCACCTACAAATTACTTGGGTACAGTTAGCTTTACAGTTCAGGTATCCGATGGAAATGGAGGAACAATAACTCAAGTAGTAACCATTAATGTTTTAGTTGATACTGATGGTGATGGAGTTCCAGATGTATTGGATATCGATGATGACAACGATGGTATTTTAGATTCTGTTGAAGGAAATGATGATGCTGATAACGACGGAATCCCAAACCGACTTGATTTAGATTCAGACGGAGATGGAATTCCTGATAATGTTGAAGCACAATCTACGGCAACGTATAAAGCACCGAGTGGAGTAGATTCAGATAAAAACGGTCTAGACGACGCTTATGCGTCAACTCCAGGCGCAGGCAACGGATTAACTCCGGTTAACACCGATGGGGTTGATGCACCTGATTATTTAGACACCGATTCTGATAACGATAAAGTCTTAGACAGAAATGAATCGGGTATTATCTTATTAGGAATTGATGCTGATTTAAATGGATTAGATGATGCGGTTGACAGTACCGGTGGATATTCAGATCCAAATGGAAAAATCAATAATCCTAAAACCAACCTAAAAAACACCGACGGCGATTCAGAACCTGATTTTAGAGATACTGACGACGATAATGACAATGTGTTAACCAAGGATGAAGATGTTAATAATGACGGAAATCCAATGAATGATGATACCGATGGCGATGGCATTCCAAATTATCTAGACCCTGATGACGACGGTGATGGTATACTTACCAAAGATGAAGATGATAATATGGATGGCAATCCAATGAATGACGACTGCGATTTTAATGGTATTCCGAATTATCTTGATTCATTTATCTGTGAGTTATTTATACCACAAGGCTTCTCACCAGATGGAGACGGAATAAACGATACCTATGAAATTTTAGGTATTACAAGCAAATATCCAAACTTTAAAATCCAAGTATATAACCGTTGGGGAACCTTGGTTTATGAATACCAACACAATGGAAACCGAATGAGTGAACCACAGTGGTGGAATGGCGATGCCAATAAAAATTCAGCCCTAAATAAAAATGGAGGCTTACCTTCAGCAACCTATTTCTATGTGATAGACTTTAACGATGGTCAAACGAAACCTCAAACGGGTTGGTTATATTTAAAACGTTAATAAGATGAAAATCAATAATTATATGAACTTCAAAGCTATAGTATCACTAATTATAGCCCTTGCTGGACTTCAAATTGAAGCACAGCAAGATCCGCAGGTAACACAATATATGTACAATATGAACATTGTAAACCCAGCTTATGCCGGTTCAACAGAAGCCATTAGTTTAGGATTGCTGGGAAGAACTCAGTGGGTTGGCTTGGATGGAGCCCCTAAAACGGTTACCTTTTCTATTCACTCTCCAGTTGGTAAAAATATTGGTTTAGGGATGTCTGTGGTATCCGACCAAATTGGCCCTGTAAATGAATCCAATCTAAATGCCGATTTTTCATACACCTTAAAAACCTCGGATATAGGAAAATTAGCTTTAGGTCTTAAAGCGGGTGTTACATTTCAAGATTTGGGATTGGCAACCATTACAACTGTTTCGCCCGATGTTAATTTTACAGATAATATCAACAACACGTTCCCAAATTTTGGGGTAGGAGCTTTTTATTATACCGATAAATTTTATGCCGGTATCGCTATGCCTAATATGATTAAGAGCAATCATTTTGAAAAACAGGGCGGAATTATAAGTAAAGCAACAGAAAAAATGCATTATTTTATTAATTCTGGATACGTATTTGACATAACCGAGAATTTGAAATTCAAACCATCTGTTTTATTAAAAGCTGTTACAGGATCTCCGGTTTCTATGGATCTTTCTTCCAATTTTTTAATCAATGAACGGCTCGAATTAGGAGCCTCGTATCGAATTGATGACTCGTTTAGCGGATTGGTAAACTTTGCCGTGAATCAAAATTTAAGAATTGGATACGCTTATGATTATACAATTTCAAATTTAGGCGATTATAATTCTGGATCTCATGAAGTTATAGTTCGCTATGATTTTCATTTCTATAAATACAAATCACCACGATTTTTCTAAAATTGAACTTTATGAAACAAGTATTGTTTATTACAATTATAGCATGTTGCAGCGTAATTTATTCGCAGGATAAATATGTATACGAAATTAAAAATCTGCAAATAAATTCTGAGTTTTCCGATTTTGGACCAAGTTACTTTGGAGAAAAATTAATTTATTCATCGGCTAAAAAAGGCGCAGGAAACACTTCAGGTGTTTGGAAAGATAACAAACAACCGTTTTTAGATTTGTATCAGGCACAAATAACTGATGATGGCGAATTAACCAATGAATCACGTTTGTTAGACCAAATTAACTCGAAGTATCACGAAGGAGGAGTAGCCGTTTCAAACGATCTTAAAACCATTTATTTCACCCGAAATAATTATCATAACAACAGAAAACTATTTGATAATAGCTACACCGTAAACCTTGGTATTTATGTTTCTAAACAATTGGAAAATGGACAGTACAGTGAACCAGAACCATTATTTATCAATAACAAAAACTATTCTAACAGTCATCCAGCATTAAGCTTAGATGGTAAGAAATTGTTTTTTGTTTCTGATATGCCAGGAGGCTATGGTAAATCGGATATTTATTTTATCGAAATTTTCAAGGATGGAAGCTATGGGAAACCAATAAATATAGGTAATAAGATAAATACGGCTGGTCAGGAAAGTTTCCCATTTATTGCTACTGATAATGTAATGTATTTTTCAACCGATGGCAGAAGTGGTTTAGGACAATTTGATATTTATCAAACTAAAATTGCTGGTGATCAATTTGAAGAACCAAAATTATTAGAAGCACCAATTAATAGTCCAAAAGATGATTTTGCCTTTATTATCAAAAATAACAAAGGATATTTTTCATCCAACAGAGAAGGCGGAAAAGGCGATGACGATTTGTATTTCTTCGAGTATAAAAAACTAACCTGTAATGAATTTGTTGAAGGAAAAGTTGTTGAAACCAATTCAAAAGCAAAATTGGTTGGCGCCAAAGTTGAACTTTTAGATGACAAAAACAACGTACTGAAATCAACTACTACCAACGAAAACGCAAGTTATGTGTTAGAAGTTGATTGCAATAAAAATTATGTAATTAAAGTATCAAACAACGGATATGTTGAATCTGTTAAAAAGTTAACCTCAACCAATCAGGACAAATTTAAAAATGTACTGAATGTTGAACTAACTGCCGTAAAACAAGAGTTTGTCAAAGAAAAAGAGAAAGTGATTATAAAAATCAATCCAATTTACTTTGATATAAATTCTTCATTTATTCGTGAAGATGCGAAAGTTGAGTTGAATAAAGTGGTAGATATCATGATTAAATATCCGGATATCACCATAGAATGTGGTTCACATACCGACTCAAGAGCGGCTGCAGATTACAATATGAGGTTGTCCGAAAAAAGAGTTCAAAACACTATAAAATACATTGTGTCCAAAGGCATTTCCTCGAATCGTATTTCAGGAAAAGGATATGGGGAAACTCAGTTAATCAATAATTGTAAAAACGGAGTTAAGTGTTCAGAGACTGAACATCAGTTAAATCGCCGAACCGAATTTGTAGTGATACAAAAAGACTAAAGTTCACTAACCTTAATTTGCAAAAGCGTTTCACAAGAAACGCTTTTGTTTTTTTAGTACTTCAAATAAAAATATGTATTTTCGCAAATCAATTGAAATCAGTTAAGTAAAGCATATATTTTGTAGGTTTTTTTTGAAATTTCATAAAAAACCACACGATTTAAAAAGTAAAAAAATGAAATACAGCGAATACAAAGGATTAGACCTGGTAAATGTAGCCGATGAAATCTTAAATTTCTGGGAAGAACAAGGGATATTCCAAAAAAGTATTGATGAAAAAGACAAAAATAAACCCTTTGTGTTTTTTGAAGGGCCGCCATCTGCTAACGGACTTCCCGGTATTCACCACGTTATGGGAAGAACCATTAAAGATATTTTTTGCCGTTATAAAACCTTACAAGGATATCAGGTTAAGCGAAAAGCCGGTTGGGATACCCACGGTTTACCCATAGAATTGGGCGTTGAAAAAGAATTGGGAATTACCAAAGAAGACATAGGTACTAAAATATCGGTTGAAGCCTATAATGAAGCCTGTAAAAAAGCCGTAATGCGTTATACCGATGTTTGGGAAGATTTAACCCGTAAAATGGGAAATTGGGTAGATATGGAAAATCCGTATGTTACCTATCAAGCCAAATACATGGAATCGGTTTGGTGGTTGTTGGCGCAGTTATACAATAAAAAACTTTTGTATAAAGGCTATTCAATTCAGCCCTATTCACCAAAAGCCGGAACCGGTTTAAGTTCACACGAATTAAATCAGCCGGGTACGTACAAAGATGTTACAGACACTACCGTCATTGCACAGTTTAAAACCATAGAAAGTTCGCTGCCAAACTCATTAAAAGCATTTAAAGAAAATTTATACGTAATGGCATGGACTACAACTCCGTGGACCTTGCCATCGAATACCGCATTAACAGTTGGTAAAAAAATTGAATATGCAGTTGTTCAATCGTATAACCAATATACCTTTCAGCCAATTAGTGTAATTTTGGCAAAATCACTTGTAAACAAAACATTTACCAGTAAGTTTTTTCAAGTTGATTCCGCCGAAGCCTTATTAAGCTACACATCCGAAGACAAAAAAATACCATTTTTTATTGCCAAAACCGTATTAGGACAAGAATTGGTAGGAATTAAATACGAACAGTTATTACCATTTGCCCAGCCGTATTATGATTCCGATAAAGCTTTTGTAATTATTTCAGGAGATTTTGTCACTACCGAAGATGGTACAGGTATAGTTCATACAGCCCCAACTTTTGGTGCCGATGATGCCCAGGTAGCAAAAGAAGCTGGAGTTCCTCCAATGCTGGTATTGGATGAAGCTGGCAACCCGGTGCCTTTGGTTGATTTGCAAGGGAAATTTACCTATCACATGGGCGAATTTGGTGGAAAGTATGTTAAAAACGAATACTATAACGATGGTGAAGCACCAGAACGATCTGTAGATGTGGAGCTGGCTATCAAATTAAAAGAGGAAAACAAAGCCTTTGTGGTTGAAAAATACAAGCACAATTACCCGCATTGCTGGAGAACAGATAAACCGGTTCTTTACTATCCGTTGGATTCATGGTTTATTAAGGTTACCGATAAAAAGGAGCAGATGTTTCAGCTTAATGAAACCATCAATTGGAAACCAAAAGCTACCGGTGAAGGCCGTTTTGGCAATTGGTTAAAAAATGCCAATGATTGGAATCTGTCGCGTTCACGTTTTTGGGGTATTCCGCTTCCAATTTGGAGAACCGAAGATAAAACCGAAGAAATGGTTATTGATTCAGCAGCAACCTTAAAGGCTGAAATGGAAAAATCCATTGCTAAAGGATTTATGAATACCGATCTGTTTCCAGATTTTGTTGCAGGCGACATGAGTAATGCCAATTATGAAAACATCGATTTGCATAAAAACTATGTCGATAAAATTGTATTGGTATCTCCATCAGGTAAACCAATGCATCGCGAAAGTGATTTAATTGATGTGTGGTTCGATTCGGGCGCTATGCCCTACGCCCAATGGCACTATCCGTTTGAAAATAAAGAATTGATAGATGAAAACAAGTTTTTCCCAGCCGATTTCATAGCTGAAGGAGTTGATCAGACACGCGGATGGTTTTATACCTTACACGCTATTTCATCGATGGTGTTTGATTCGGTAGCTTATAAAAATGTAGTTTCAAATGGTTTGGTACTCGATAAAAACGGACATAAAATGTCTAAACGATTGGGAAATGCCATTGATGCATTTGACACGCTTAAAAACTACGGTCCCGATGCAACGCGGTGGTATATGATTTCCAATGCCAATCCGTGGGATAACCTAAAATTTGATTTGGAAGGAATTGATGAGGTGCGAAGAAAATTCTTTGGAACACTTTATAATACCTATTCATTCTTTGCCTTATATGCCAATATTGACAGATTTAAATACGCAGAAGAAGACATCGCTTTTGAAGAACGCCCAGAAATTGACCGTTGGATTCTGTCTGAATTAAATACCTTGGTAAAAAATGTTGAGAGCTATTACAATGATTATGAACCAACAAAAGTTGCCCGTGAAATTCAATACTTTGTTATTGAAAATCTGAGCAATTGGTTTGTTCGATTAAGTCGAAGACGTTTTTGGAAAGGCGATTATCAAACTGATAAAATATCAGCATACCAAACTTTGTATACTTGTTTAATTACGGTGGCTAAAATGGCTTCGCCTATTGCTCCTTTTTATATGGATCGATTGTACAAAGATATGGTAGCGGTTTCGGGTAAAGAAAAACATGCTTCGGTACATCTGGCCGATTTTCCTTCGTATGTAGAAGCATTTATCGACGAATCACTGCAACGCAGAATGAATAAAGCTCAAGATATATCGTCATTGGTATTGTCGCTGCGAAAAAAAGAGATGATTAAAGTACGTCAGCCTTTACAAAAAATCATGGTTCCTATAAATTCTAATCGCGATAAAGAAGAAATTTTGGCGGTTCAAAACCTCATTTTATCAGAAGTTAATGTAAAAGAACTTGAGTTGTTGGATGATACCTCGGGTGTACTGGTTAAAACCATTAAACCTAATTTTAAATTGTTAGGGCCAAAATTTGGAAAAGACTTGAAAATAGCCTCAGAAATTATCCAAAATTTCAGCCAGGATGATATCAACAAAATTGAAAAAGATGGTGAAATTTGCTTTGAAATTAATGGCAAAACAATTACTTTAGCGACTAATGAAGTAGAGATTTCATCGCAGGATATTGAAGGATGGCTGGTTGCAAACCAAGGTAATTTAACAGTTGCTTTGGATGTAACTATTTCAGAGACACTGCGAAATGAGGGATATGCCAGAGAACTGGTAAACAGAATTCAAAACCTGCGAAAAGACAGTGGCTTTGATGTAATTGATAAAATAAAATTAACCGTTCAAACTAATCCGCTTTTAGATAAAGCAATTACAGAGAACGAAACATATATTAAAAACGAAACCTTAACCAACCAGATTAATATTGTTGGAAGTATAGAAAAAGGCACAGAAATTGTGTTTGATGAGATAAATACAAGTATTTTAATTGAAAAATTGTAGTATTATGCCGGAAAATTTAGTTAGATATTCAGACAGTGATTTATTAGAATTTAAAGAAATAATTCTAAAGAAAATTAAAAATGCAGAGGAAGATTTAGAGCTTTTAAAAAGCGCATATAAAAACGATTCAAATAACGGAACTGATGATACATCGCCTACATTTAAAGCGTTTGAAGAAGGTTCAGAAACAATGTCAAAGGAAGTAAATGTTCAGTTTGCAATTAGACAGGAAAAATTTATTAGAGATTTATACCACGCACTTCAACGTATTGAAAATAAAACGTACGGCGTGTGCCGTGTTACTGGTAAGTTAATTACAAAAGAGCGATTAAGATTAGTGCCTCATGCAACTTTAAGCATTGAAGCTAAAAACATGCAGCAGTAACAAAGAATAAATTCATATTTAAGCTTCCACAAGGAAGCTTTTTTAATAAAAACAAAACATAAATTTGTAAAAAAACACACAAATGACCTTAAAATGTAATAAACAATTGAAAATAGCAATAGCTATAATTTTCTTTATTTTATTGGTTGATCAAATTTCTAAGATATATATAAAAACAAATTTCAGTTTAGGAGAAGAAGTCTTTGTTTTTGAGTGGTTTAGAATTCATTTTATTGAGAACAATGGCATGGCATGGGGCGTTGAATTTGGAGGAAAAGTAGGAAAATTATTTCTCACTTTTTTTAGATTAATTGCCATTACAGCCATAGGTTTTTGGTTGTACGATTCCATCAAAAAACAACAGCATAAAATTCTTATAATTGCGGTTTCAATGATTTTAGCCGGGGCTTTAGGCAATATCATAGATTCTGTTTTTTATGGCATAATTTTTACTGAATCGTATCCGGGTATCGTTGCCACAGTAGCAGAATCTGGACAAGGATACAACGCCATGTTTCACGGTAAAGTAGTTGACATGTTTTATTTCCCTATTTGGAGTGGGTATTTACCAGAGTGGTTGCCATTTTGGGGTGGTAATTACTTCACATTTTTCAATGCAATCTTTAATGTGGCTGATTCGGCTATTACGCTAGGCGTTACCCTTTTAATTATTTTTAATAAACAAGTATTTCCCGAAGAAACTGCAATTAAAGACATAACCAATTAAAATGAAAAAAAGACTCAAGCTTCTTGATAGATTTTTAACACTTTGGATTTTTCTCGCAATGGTTATTGGGGTTGGTATTGGTTATATGTTTCCAACTGCCGCAAGTTTTACCGAGTCATTATCAGTAGGAACAACTAACATTCCATTGGCATTTGGACTTATTTTAATGATGTATCCGCCTTTGGCAAAAGTAGATTATTCGTTAATTCCAGAAGTTTTTAAAGACGTCAAACTGATGTCTTTTTCATTGGTACTAAATTGGATAATAGGTCCGATTTTAATGTTTGTACTAGCAATAATTTTCTTGCCAAACCATCCGGGTTATATGTCTGGTTTGATATTAATCGGTTTAGCACGGTGCATCGCTATGGTCATTGTTTGGAATGATTTAGGAGGAGGAAGCCGAGAATATGGAGCTACTTTGGTAGCTTTAAACAGTCTTTTCCAAATAGTAACCTACAGTTTTTATGCTTGGTTGTTTATTGCGATTTTACCACCTTATTTTGGCTTAGAAAGTTATCAAGTAAATATTTCTATTGTAGAAGTTGCACAAAGTGTTGCAATTTATTTAGGAATACCATTTTTAGCCGGATTTTTAAGTAGAAAATACCTGGTACTGTGGAGAGGAAAAGATTGGTTTAATACTAAATTTATACCGTTTATTTCTCCAATAACCTTAATTGCTTTACTGGCAACCATTGTTTTAATGTTTAGTTTAAAGGGCGATATGATAATTCAAATCCCTTTTGATGTATTACTAATTGCTGTGCCCTTAATTATTTATTTTTTCCTGATGTTCTTTGTAAGTTTTTTCATCGGAAAGGCGCTTAATATTGATTACGCACGTAACGCATCAGTAGCTTTTACAGCAACGGGTAATAATTTTGAGTTGGCCATAGCGGTCGCTATTGCAGTATTTGGATTAAATTCTCCACAAGCTTTTACTGGTGTAATAGGTCCGTTAGTTGAAGTTCCGGTATTGATTGCACTAGTAAATGTGTCGCTTTTCTTTAAAAAGAAATTCTATTCGTAGTATTTTTAATTACTGTAGTAACAATTTAAGTATCAAAGTATTTTTTGATAAATTAGTACAATGTCAGCTACTATTGATTTATTGTTAAAATCGCTTCCTAATGAACCGGGGGTATATCAGTTTTTTGATAAAAACGGTAAAATCATTTACATCGGTAAAGCTATTAATATAAAGAAACGGGTAGCTTCGTACTTTGTTAAAAACCATTCCAGTGCAAAAACTAATATCCTGGTTAGTAAAATTAGAGATATTAAGCATATAGTAGTTGATACTGAAACCGATGCCTTATTATTAGAAAATAATCTAATAAAAAAATATCAGCCCAAGTATAATGTCATGTTAAAAGATGACAAAACCTATCCTTGGATTTGCATCAAGAACGAGTCCTTCCCACGCGTTTTTTTAACAAGAAAAGTTATTAAAGATGGCTCTACTTATTTTGGCCCGTATGCTTCTGTAAAAACGGCTAATGTTCTTTTAGAATTAATTAAAGAGCTGTTTCCATTGCGTACTTGTACGTTTGATTTAAGTGATAAAAATATCAAGCAGTCAAAATTTAAAGTGTGTTTAGATTACCATATCGGCAAATGTTTAGGGCCGTGTGAAGGATTTCAAACTGAGCCTGAATATAATGATTCAATCGCTGAAATTAATAATATTGTAAAAGGTAACTTTAAGGAAGCTATTGTAAAGTTTGAAGAAATAATGCATCAATGTGCCGAAGATTTAAAATTTGAAGAAGCACAGCTTTTAAAGGAAAAAATTAACTTGCTTTCAAACTATCAGGCAAAATCTACGGTGGTTAGCCCATCAATTAATAATGTAGATGTTTTTTCAATTGTATCCGACCCAAGTTTTGGCTATGTAAATTTTTTAAAAATATCGAACGGTTCAATTATACAATCGCACACTACAGAAATTAAAAAGAAATTAGATGAAAGTGATAAGGAATTGTTAGAGTACGCTATTGTGGCTATACGAGAGAAGTTTTACTCGCAATCAAAAGAACTTTTTGTGCCATTTAAGCTTGATTTGCCAGGAGATTTTAAAATTACAGTACCTAAAATTGGTGATAAAAAGCATATTTTAGATTTGTCGGTAAAAAATGCCCAATATTATCGATTTGAGCATTTAAAACAACTAAAAATTGTTGACCCAGACAGGCATTCAAACAGAATTTTATTGCAGTTACAGCAAGATTTACATTTAAAAGAATTACCTGTTCATATTGAGTGTTTTGATAATTCTAACCTGCAAGGCACCAATCCAGTAGCATCGTGTGTGGTTTTTAAAAAAGCCAAACCAGCAAAGAACGAATATCGTCATTTTCATATTAAATCGGTTGAAGGGTCAAATGATTTTGCATCGATGGAAGAAGTAGTTTACAGGCGCTATAAACGCTTACTGGAAGAAAAATTACCCTTGCCCAATTTGGTAGTGATTGATGGCGGAAAAGGACAACTTTCATCAGCTTTAAAAAGTTTTGAAGAATTACAACTACAAGACAAAGTTGCATTAATCGGAATTGCAAAACGATTGGAAGAAATCTATGTGCCTAACGATTCAAATCCTTTATATCTTGATAAGAAATCAGAATCATTAAAATTAATTCAGCAGTTGCGCAATGAAGCTCACCGCTTTGGATTGACATTTCACCGAAATATTCGGTCAAAAAAGGCGGTTAAAAATCAATTGGAAGAAATTACCGGTATTGGTATCGAAACTGCAGAAAGGCTGTTAAAGAAATTCAAATCTGTTAAAAGAATAAGTCAACTTACTGAAGAAATTTTAGTTAAAGAAGTTGGTAAATCAAAAGCTAAAAAAATATATTTTCATTTTCATCAAAATACGTAACTTTAAACGTATGAAAAGAAAATTACTTTTTTTAATACTTTTTTGCTGTTCGCTGGGAATATTAGCTCAAAATGACACCTTAAAAAAAGACATTAAAGTTGGACTTGTATTAAGTGGTGGTGGCGCCAAAGGATTTGCGCATATTGGTGTAATTAAAGTATTGGAAGAAGCCGGAGTAAAAGTAGATTTTATTGGAGGTACAAGTATGGGGGCGCTAGTTGGTGGACTTTATGCTTCGGGATATAATGCTAAAGAATTAGATTCAATTGTAAGAATTTTAGAGTTTGATAAAATACTTCAAGAAGAAGTTCCAAGAAAAGCCAAACCGTTTTTTGATAAGGAAAACGGAGAGCGGTATATATTTTCATTGCCCATTAGAAACAAAAAAGTAACACTTCCTATTGCATTAGCTAAAGGACAATCAGCCCTAAATAAATTATCATTATTAACACAGCATGTAGCTTATATTAAAGACTTTAGTCAACTTCCAATTCCGTTTTTATGTATTGGAACAGACATCGAAACGGGTGAACAAGTAATTTTAGATAAAGGATATTTACCTGAAGCATTACGCGCCAGTAGTGCTTTTCCAACACTTTTTGAACCCGTAGAGATTGATAATAGAATGTTATTAGATGGTGGAATTGTAAATAATTTCCCCGTAAATGAAGTAATAGATATGGGCGCTACATTTGTAATTGGTGTAGATGTACAAAGTGGTTTAGGAAATAGAAATGATGTTGACAATGCTATTAAAGTTATAGATCAAATAGTTAGTTTTTCTGTTGATGGAAAAAATAAAGATAAAATTGATTTGGTAGATGTTTATTTAAATCCTAAAGTAGAGCAATATAATGTGGTATCATTTGAGAGTTTAGATAAAATAATTAGAGAAGGAGAACGGGTTGCCCGTTTACAGCTAGATGCCCTAACTAAAATTGCAAAAGCCCAAAATAATGCAAAATGTGAAACGAAAAAACGAATTGAATTACCACAGACTTTTTTCTGTGAAAATATAGAAATAGAAGGAAATACATCTTACACAAGAGATTATGTTTTAAACAAATTAAAGTGTAATGAACAAGAAGAAGTGTCATTTAAAAGTTTTATTGATGGTGTTGACAATTTAACAGCAACAGAAAACTTTCAAAATATTACCTACCGATTAGAACCGTATAAAAAAGGCTATATTATTAGATTAAAATTAAAAGAAAATGCAATTAAAACACAAGCTCAAATTGCGGTTCATTATGATGAGTTATATAAAACTTCTATAGCGTTAAATATTACATCAAAAAATGTTTTATTAAAGAATGATTTAGTTTCTGCAGATTTAATATTAGGAGACAACCTGCGTTATAATTTTAATTATTTTGTTGATAATGGTTTTCATTTAAGCGTTGGATTAAAATCAAGATACAGCAGTTTTAATACCAATGTTCGATTTACTGATAATCCTTCTATAAATAAATTAAATATTAATTACAGCGATTTTACCAATCAACTATATGTACAGACAGTTTATAGCAGAAAATTTGCTTTAGGTATTGGTCTTGAACATAAAAACGTATCAGTAAATACAGAAACCTTATCAAGTACACCGCTTTCTGAGAACCTTTCTTTAGACAAAAACCATTATTTAAACTTGATTTCGTATTTAAAATACGATTCGTACGATCATAAATATTTTCCTAAAAACGGTATTTATTTTAACGGAGAATACAGATGGTATCTTGCAGCAACCGAAAGTATTTCTGGATTTAAACCTTTTGCTCAGGCAAGAGGTAATTTCGAATTTGCAAAAACATTTTATGATAAATTTACAGTACAAGTAAAAACCGAAGCAGGGTTTACATTTGAAGAAAATAATAATTTATTATTAGATTATCATTTAGGAGGATTTGGAGACAATTTAATAAACACTTTTGTGCCATTTTATGGATATGATTTAGCCGATTTGAGCAACAGAACTTTTCTAAAATCTACCCTTGTACTAAGGCAGGAAATATTTCCTAAAAACTATTTAATGTTTATAACAAATGCTGCTAGAGTTGAAAATAATGTTTTTAAAGATTCAGATATTTTTGATAACACTAAAATTGGTTATGCTGCTGGATATTCGTTAGATTCGTTTTTAGGTCCTGTTGAACTTAAGTTTTCATGGTCGCCTAAAACTTCACACAATCACTGGTATTTTAATCTCGGATACTGGTTTTAAAAAAAAATCCTGACACTTACAAGCATCAGGATTCTTTGATAAAAATTTTAAGCCTTATTCACTTCCAGTTTTAAACTCGAATTGTAAATACATAAAGGCATCTCTAGGTAAAACTTTAATCCACTTTTTATATTTTAGGAACCATTTGTTTTGGATTGACGGAAATCCTTTGGTAATATATGCTCCTACAAAAGGATGAACATGTAAAGTAATATATTTAACTCCTTTTCGGTTTATTACTTTCTCAAGTTCATGGTTAATTTTATCAATTAAAACTATTGGAGCTTCAACCTCACCATCTTGGTTTGGATTAGGCTCTCGTGTTTTAATAATCATTTCTGGTCGTACACGCTGTCTTGTTATCTGAATTAAACCAAATTTACTTGGAGGAAGTATTTTGTGTTTGGTTCTGTCAAACTCCATTTCAGCCTTAAGGTGTTCATAAAGTAATCGTCTATGTTCATTATCATGCATATCAATAAAATCTACCACAATAATTCCTCCCATATCTCTCAGTTGAAGCTGGCGAGCAATTTCAGAGGCAGCAATCATATTAACTTGCAACGCAGTATCAGCTTGAGATTCTGCTTTATTAGACCGATTTCCACTATTTACGTCAATAACATGTAATGCCTCTGTATGTTCAATAACTAAATAAGCACCTTTGCTCATAGATACAGTTTTACCAAAAGCTGATTTGATTTGACGTTCAATACCGTACTTTTCAAAAATAGGAACTTCAGATTCATATAATTGCACTATCGATTCTTTTTCAGGTGCAATTTCTTGGATGTATTCTTTTATTTCTAAATAAAGTGTTTCATCATCAGTAATAATATTTGAAAATGAATCGTTGAATACATCACGTAATATAGATGAGGCTCTGTTTAGTTCACTTAATATTTTGGTTGGTGTTTGAGCTGTTTTAATTTTTTTACATAAAGCATACCATCGGTTTAAAGAGTTTTCTAAATCTTTATCGAGTTCTGCTACTTTTTTACCCTCTGCTACCGTTCTAATAATAAGTCCAAATCCTTTAGGTTTGATACTTTTTGCTAAGCGTTTTAGCCTGTCTTTTTCTTCCGGACTTTCTATTTTTTGTGAAACAGAAACACGGTCTGAAAAAGGCACTAATACTAAATATCTGCCCGCTATCGAAAGTTCTGCACTTAAGCGAGGTCCTTTTGTTGAAATAGGCTCTTTAACAACCTGAACCAAAATGTTTTGACCAGTTTTAATGACGTCTGCAATGTTTCCATCTTTATCGATGTCTTTTTCATTGCGACAATTTTTTAAAGTGAAATCTTTTGTTTTACCCGAGCTTACGGATTTAATAAAGTTAGATAAAGTTAGGATTTGTGGTCCTAAATCGTGGTAATGAAGAAAACCGTCTTTTTCATAACCTACATTTACAAATGTTGCATTTAAACCTTGTAATATTTTTCCAGTTTTTGCTAAAAAAATATCTCCAACATTAAATTTGCTGCCATTTGTTTCTTTATCCAATTCCATTAATTTTCCATCTTTAAGTAAGGCGAAATCGATATCAGATGAATTAGATCTAATAATTAATTCTGTTTTCATTCTGAATGAATTTTATACCTATATAGTTAATATAGATGGGTTTATAAAGTAAACTTGGGTTTTAACCCGTTAGATTTTGCCAAAGCAAAATCAATTTTCAATGAACGTTTATTTTAAAAGAAAAAGTAAGCCTAGCTTACTTTTTCTTTTTATGCCTATTTTGTCTAGATCTTTTCTTGCGTTTGTGAGTAGAGATCTTCGTTCTCTTTCTTTTTTTACCACTTGGCATAATTATTATATTTTATTAGGTTAAACTTTAGCGTTAATTACTTAACAGCTACCTTATTTTTTACTCCTTCAACAAATATTTTTGCTGGTTTGAAAGAAGGGATGTTGTGTGCAGGAATTTTGATAGTAGTGTTTTTAGAAATGTTTCTACCAGTTTTTTCAGCTCTTTCTTTGATAATAAAGCTTCCGAAACCTCTTAAATAAACATTGTCACCATTCTCTAAAGCAGTTTTTACTTCATTCATAAAGGCCTCTACTGTTGCCAAAACATCTGCTTTTTCTATTCCAGATTTATCCGAAATTTTCGATACGATATCCGCTTTTGTCATTTTTAAATAATATTTTAGTTTATATATTTTTATTTTTGAGGTGCAAATATAACATAAATAATCTATTACTAAAAGCTAATTAGTTAAAATTTAATCATATAAATCATTAATTTTGTGGTTTATAAAGATTATGGAGTTTCATAACAAATTAGTTACATGGTACTTACTAAACAAAAGAAATTTGCCTTGGCGAGTAAACCGCATTCCATACCATGTTTGGTTGTCAGAAATTATACTTCAACAAACTAGAGTTGATCAAGGATTACCCTATTTTTTAAGTTTTATTGATGCATTTCCAACTGTTTTTGATTTGGCAGATGCTAAGGAAGAACAAGTTTTAAAATTATGGCAAGGATTAGGGTATTATTCTAGGGCTAGAAATTTACATTCTACAGCAAAAGTCATAAGTGCCAATTATAATGGTGTTTTTCCTAATACATATATTGAATTAATTAAACTAAAGGGGATCGGTGATTATACAGCATCTGCTATTTCCAGTATTTGTTTTAATGAATCAAAAGCAGTTGTTGATGGAAATGTGTTTAGGGTTCTTGCGCGTTATTTTAATATGGACACCCCCATTAATTCTACTAAGGGGATAAAAGAATTTAAGCAATTAGCGCAAGAATTATTGCCAAGCAAAAATATTGGAGACTACAATCAGGCTATAATGGAACTTGGTGCTGTAGTGTGTAAGCCCCAAAATCCGAGTTGTAGCATTTGTCCACTGAATCAAAGTTGCTTAGCATTAAAAAATGACACCCAGAAAGACTTACCGGTAAAACTTGCTAACAACAAACCAAAAACTATTTATTTTAACTATTTAGTTGTATTAACTGAAAATAAATCAACAGTAATTGAGAAACGATTAGGAAAAGGAATTTGGCAAAATCTATATCAGTTTCCATTAATTGAAAGTGCTCATCCATTAACAGAACATGATTTAAAAAAACATCCAACATTCAAAAAACTAGTTAATGATAGCAAGGTTGAATTGAGTTTGTTTAATTCATTTCCCATAGTTCATAAACTTTCACACCGCACTATTTTTACTAATTTTTGGATTGTAAATCTAGAACAAGCTGCAAATGTCAATTATAAGTGGGATGAGTTGTATCAATTACCGGTACCTGTTCTTATCGCTAATTTTTTCAAACAATTTAAAATTGGCTGAAATTTCATTACTTTTGAGAAAAGATTAAAATTATGGCAAGAACATTAAATAAGGTGATTCTAATTGGTCATCTAGGCGATGAAGTTAAAATGCATTACTTTGAAGGAGGAAATTCTATTGGTCGATTTCCAATAGCTACCAATGAAAGTTATACCAACAAACAAACTGGAGAAAAAGTAACAACTACAGACTGGCACAATGTTGTAGTACGAAATAAGTTAGCAGAAATTTGTGAAAAATATTTGAGCAAAGGAGATAAAGTATATTGCGAAGGCAAAATTAAAACACGTGAGTACGAACAAGATGGTGTAAAAAGATACACTACCGAAATTCATGTTGCAGAAATGATGTTTTTAAGTACGAAAAAAGGAGCAGAGGAAGGCACTCAATATTCTGAATCTAAACCAAACGCTACTCAACAAAGCGTTTCAAACCCGTCCATAAGCTCTGCTGAGCCTGAAGATGATTTGCCGTTTTAATTTAACTTAATACCTAAAATTTGGAATCAGATTCGTTTCAATTTTTGTTTGATGTCTTTAATAAAATAGAATGGGATAGTGTTATTGCTGTAATTTCAATTATTATCTTATTAGTTTTTTCAGCGTTAATTTCTGGCGCAGAGGTTGCTTTTTTTTCATTATCATCGTATGATTTTGATGAAAACACTAAGCACAAAAATACCTTAAGAGTAAAAAGTTTATTAGAACAACCTCAAAAGTTATTAGCTACCATTTTAGTATCTAATAGTTTTATAAATATTTTTACTGTTTTACTTTTTGCAAGTTTTACTGAAGAACTTTTTGAAAATATAGAATATGAGATGCTTCGGCTCATCTTAAAAGTGCTATTAATCACTTTTTTAATTTTATTGTTTGGAGAGGTAATACCAAAAATATTTGCTAGACGAAATGCTGTTAAGTTTGCAGAATTTATCTCAGTACCAATTAAACAGTTAATGATGCTTTTAACTCCAGTAACGTATCCATTAATTAATCTAACTGCAATAATTGAAAAAAGATTATCTAAAAAACAAAGCAATTTATCAGTAGAAAAATTATCAAAAGCATTAGAATTAACATCTGAAAGTGCTACAACAAAAGAAGAACAAAAAATTTTAGAGGGAATTATTACATTTGGAAATACTGAAACCAGTCAGGTTATGAAGCCAAGGATGGATATTGTTGCTTTTTCTGAAAATAGCACTTTTAAGGAAATAATTGAACAGATTAAAGAGAATGGGTTTTCTAGAAATCCGGTCTACAGTGAAAGTATTGACAATATTATTGGAGTTTTATACGCAAAAGATGTACTTCCGTTTTTAAATGAAAATGATTATGATTGGAAACTGTTACTAAGAAAACCATTTTTTGTTCCAGAAAACAAAAAGTTAGATGATTTGTTGTTAGAATTTCAGGAGAAAAAAATTCATTTTGCTGTTGTAGTTGACGAATATGGAGGAACAAGTGGAATAATAACATTAGAAGACATCATTGAAGAGATTGTAGGTGATATAACCGATGAATTTGATGATGAAGATCAATTTTTTACAAAAATAGATCAGTATAATTATTTATTTGATGGTAAAACTACACTTAAAGATTTTTCTAAAATACTAGACATTGATGAAGAAATATTTGAAGAAACAAGGGGAGAATCTGAAACTATTGCTGGATTTATTTTAGAATTAACAGGCAGATTTTTAAGGAAAAATGAAATAGTAAGCTTTATGAACCTTCAATTTAAGGTAGAAACACTTGATAAAAAAAGAATTAAGCAAGTAAAAGTTACTATAATAGATCAAGATATAAATAGCTAAATAGTTATTATGAGTTATTTTAAACAGATATTTTTTTATATTGTTGCATGCTTATTGATTACTTCGTGTAAGGATGAAGTACTTCCCAAACCAAAAGCATATCTAAAATTAGAATATCCAACTACAACCTATGCATTAACCGAATCAACTTGTAGCTATCAATTTGAAAAATCTGAAAATGCTTTAATTAAGCATAAAAAGAATTGTTGGATGGAGTTGTATTATAAAAATTTAAATGCTACTATTTTTATTACTTACAGACCAATTGATAATAACCTTGATGAAGTTTTAAAAGAAGCAGAAAAATTAACGTTTGAACACACTGTTAAAGCAGATGCTATTAACTCACAAGCTTTTGAGAATATTGAGAAAAAAGTTTATGGGAGACTTTATTCTGTAGAAGGCAATGCCGCTTCAAATTTGCAGTTCCATTTAACAGATAGTAGTAAACACATAATTACGGGAGCTCTATATTTTTACTCAAAACCGAATTATGACTCTATAGTACCAGCTATTCGATATATCGAAAAAGATGTTAAACATCTTATAGAAACGTTTCAATGGAAAAACTAAGGTTTATAAAATAAGAAAGTCCTGCTTAATGCAGGACTTTAATTTTTTGAATTTGAAATGTCTGGTCTAACCAGCATTTAAATTACTGAGCTGGAGCTTCTTCAACAACAGCAGTAGTATCAGCAACAGCAGTAGTGTCAACTACTACTTCTTCAACTACAGGAGCTTCTTCAACTACTTCCTCAGCTGGTTTAGCATCTTTACAAGAAATAGCTAACATGCTAACAAAAGCAACTACTAATAATCCGTTTAATAATTTCATCTTTTTAAAATTTAAATTTTTAATTAAGACCACAAAGATATTGATAAAAATATGTAATAACCAAATATTTTTTTAATAAATTTTTAGATTTCTTTAACAATTTTTTAATGTTACAAATGTTTCGTATCCTGTTGAATAGGAGATAATTGACATTTTTATAGAATTAAAACGTTTTCGTTAATTATTAAAAATAAAAATTAGAACTTTGCGGCAAAAGTTTTACAAATGCGCGACAATCAATTAAGGTGGATTATTTTAGTTATTTTATCATTAATTTGGGGCAGTTCATTTATTTTAATTAAAAAAGCTTTACAGGGATTTACTCCTTTTCAAGTAGGTGCGTTTAGAATTCTAATAACAGCCTTTCTATTGCTGGTAGTAGGAGGACAAAGCATTAAAAAAATCAATAAAACACAATGGAAATATGTTTTCTGGACTGCTATACTGGGCTCATTTATCCCAGCATTTGCTTATGCAATAGCACTTAAAGGAATTGACAGTTCTGTTGCCTCTGTTTTAAATTCGTTATTACCTTTATTTACAATAATTTTTGGAGCATTATTATTCGGATTTGCTTTTAGAAGAATTCAACTAATGGGTATTGTAATTGGTTTTATTGGTACAGGGATTTTAATTTTTAAAGGTGCCGAGTTAAATCCTGAACAAAATTATTGGTATGCCATTTTTGCTATAACATCAACCCTGGGCTATTCTTTTAATGTAAATATCATTAAAAAACATTTAAATGAGTTGGATGCGCTAAGTATAACTACTGGTAATTTTTTAATACTGATATTACCTGCTTTAATTGTTCTTTATTTTACAAACTTTTTTACTGATTTTGAATTAAATGAAATTACAAAAAGGTCTTTAGGTATAGTTGCGGTATTAGCATTGTTTTGTACAGCAATTGCTAAAGTTTTGTACAATAAATTAATACAGCTTTCATCACCGGTTTTTTCTTCATCTGTAACGTATTTAATTCCAATTGTAGCTATTATGTGGGGATTTTTAGATGGTGAAAAATTTGAAGTTTCTCAGTTTGTTGCCGCATCAATTATTTTAGGTGGAGTTTATTTAGCTAATAAAAGAGAATAAAAAAAGCGGAAGTTTTCTTCCGCTTATAAAATATATTTTACAATAGACTACTGAAAATCTGCAGCAGTTACTCCTTCGTTTAATTTAACTTCTTTAATGGTGAAATCTAATTGTTGAGGACCAACAGTCATTTTTATTGTAAAAGGAAATTTCACTCCTTTAACATCAGTATAATCACTATAGTTTACAGTTTGAGAAACTTCTTGTCCGTTTGGTAATTTACTGGTAACAGTTTCGCTTACTTTTAAACCAGAAGCTACTTCATAATTAATAACCGTATCATCACCAACTTTAACAACATAAGCATCTTTGCCATTTACTTGTGTAATTTTTTCAAGCGTAGCTTTAGATAAATATCCTTCTTCTGCAAATGGGGACGATGATGATTTCATTTTTTCTAAAGCAGCACCATCTAATGGAGTTTTTTGTCCCATTTGCATAGCGTAGCCTTTTTCGCCATCAAAAACAGTTTGTGACATTACATTACCCATCATAGATACAGCGGTTGAATATTTATTGGGAGTCATCTGTTTAGTTACCATCTGTAAAGACATACCTTGAATAGAGGCATCTGCAGTAGATAAAGTACTTTTTATTGTTTTTACCTTTTCCTTACCTCCAATCGCTTTATAGTAATTATCAAAAACAGTGTTTAACGTAACTCCGGCAGGAATTGGTTTTGACAGCTCTGGTTTTGAAGTTGGATTTCCATATATATCGAAGTAATTTATTGTGTAATTGGTTTTTTCTAAATTTGGAATTACATCAAGGGCTTTACCTGCTATAACTATTCGGGCATTGTCTACACTAAAATATTTTTTAGCAACACGATGAACATCGTCAATTGTTACCGCATTTATTTTTTCTAAGTAGGTTTCGTAGAAATTTTCTGGCAAATTATTTACTTTAATATTTAAAGCATATCTAGCTATGGTAGCCGGTTGTTCTAAAGCCAAAACAAATTTTCCTGTATAACCTGCTTTTACAGTTTTTAAATCTTCTTCAGTTACTTTTTCATTTCTAATTCGGGCAATTTCTTTAATTGTTTCAACAACAGTGCTATCAGTAACCATATTTCTAACACTTGTTGATGCTTTAAAAGAACCAATATATTTATCTTCATTAACACGAGAACGAGCACCATACGTATATCCTCTTGCTTCACGCAAATTCATATTTAGATAGCTGTTAAAATCGCCTCCCAATATCTGATTTGCCACTAATACTGCATGGTAGTCAGGGTCGCTCATTTTTAATTGAAATGTATTGATAACCGCAACTTCAGATTGAACTGCATTTGGCATATTTATAAAATTGATTTCCGTTTTAGCTACATTTGAAACGGCGGGTAAATTTACAGGAGCAACTACGCCTTTATTCCAAGTACTAAAATATTTTGTAACTAGTTTTTTTACATCTTTAACACTTACATCGCCTACTATAATTAAATATGCATTGTTTGGTTTGAAATAGGAGTTATAAAAATTTGAAACATCGTTTAATGTTACATTGTTAGCTGATTCTTGTGATGTAAATTCTCCATATGGATGATTTTTTCCGAAGGTTAAAACATTTTGAACTCTGCCGGCAATTGCCGCAACACTCTTTTCGTTTGATTTTATACCGTCCAATAATTTGTTGCGTTCTTTGTCAAATTCTTCTTGTGTAAAATTAGGGTTTAAAGCAGCATCTGCCATTAATTCTAAAACCCTTGGAAAATATTTAGACAAGGCATTTAATCGTGCACTTTGACTAGAGAATGATATGCTGGCTCCTAAATAATCTACCTCTTCATTAAAAGCATCTTTAGAAATATTTTTAGAACCCGATCCTAATAAACTACCTGTTAAGCTAGAAACTCCGGCTTTATCGCCTTCAAAAATTGGCGGGTTATCAATAGTTAAAGTTGCAGAAACACGTGGTAATTTATTATTTTCCACTACCAGTACTTTTAATCCATTTTTTAATTCAAACGTTGCGGGTTTTCCTAAATTAATCTTTGGAGCAGGTCCTGGTTTTGGTTGTTGACTTCGGTCAATTTGTGCTGATATGGTTATTGATATCAGAAATAATATAATGATTGAAACAATTTTTGTTTTCATGGGTTGTTATTTTTTAGGTAGATAATCCAACACTAATCGTTGGTTTGGATTTAAATACTTATTAGCAATTTCTTTAATTTCTTCTCGGGTAATTGAGTTATAAATATCAATTTCGTTGTTAATTAAATTAATATCTTTATACAACATATAATAATTAGCTAATGAATTAGCAATGCCTTGAATGCTTGAATTTGAGTTTACAAACTGATTTTCGAACTTGTTTCTTAATTTTTGAAGCTCTTTTTCTGAAATTAATTCAGTCTGAAGTTTTACAATCTCTTCATCCATTTCTGCTACTAAGTCAGTTAATTTATTATCACCTAAAGGCAAAGCTAAAACTATATATGCTCCATAATCCTCCAATGAATAATTAAATGCTGCAATTTGAAGCGCTTTTTTCTTTTCATCTACAAGTTTTTTGTATAGTCTAGAACTCTTTCCATCACTTAAAATAGTTGAAATCATGTCTAAAACTCGTGCATCTCTAGTGGTCATTGCAGGAGTTCGGTATACTGTAAACACGGCAGGGATTTGAATGTTAGGATCGTAAAAAGTTGTTTTAATTTCTTCTTGTATTGGCTTTTCAACAACTTTGGTTCTTACAATATCTTTTCCTCTTGGAATAGGGCCAAAATATTGTTCAATCATTTTTTTAGTTTTTGGCACATCAATATCTCCAGCAACAACTAAAACAGCATTATTTGGAACATAAAATTTATTGTTGAACTCAAGAAACTCATCTAAAGTTGCAGCATCTAAATGTTCCATTTCGCCAATAGTAGTCCATCGATAAGGATGTTCTTTAAATAAATTTTTGAAAACCTCTGCAGTCCATTGTCCATATGGAGAATTGTCTACTCTCAATCTTTTTTCTTCTTTTACAACTTCGTTTTGGGTATCAACACCTATTTGATTGATGATAGGATGCATCAAACGTTCAGATTCCATCCATAAACCAAGCTCTAAATTATTTGAAGGAAAAACTTCATAATAATACGTACGGTCTTGAGTAGTGTTGGCATTGTTTGATCCACCGTTTGAAGTTACTATTTTAAACCATTCGCCGCGTGGGATATTTTGAGTACCTTCAAAGAGTAAATGCTCAAAAAAATGTGCAAAACCGGTTCTCTCTGGATTTTCGTCTTTGGCGCCAACATGATACATAACAGATACTGTTACAACAGGTGCAGTATTATCTTGATGTAACACAACATGCATACCGTTGTCTAAATCGTACTCTTGAAAAGTAACTTTTTGTGCTTCAATAGTTGTAATTGTTAAAAACAAAAGCAATATTGAAAGAATAATTTTTTTCATAGTTTGAATGTTTATTTATAATTTATAAGTGTAGTCCTCCAAAAATAAAGAATTATATTTAAAATATCCTTAGTATAAAGATTTTAATATTGTTTTAACAATTGAATCATTGTTTTGGTATTTGATTAAATAGTGTTATATTTGCACACATTTTTAAACAAGTATAAATAAAACATATGTACGCAATTGTAGAGATAGCAGGGCAACAGTTTAAAGTTACCAAAGACCAAAAAGTTTACGTACATCGTTTGCAAGCAGAAGCTGGTTCAAAAATTTCTTTTGATAAAGTTCTTTTGATTGATGATAACGGTACAGTAACACTTGGCGCCCCGGCTATAGAAGGAGCTGAAGTTTCGGCAAAAATTTTAGAGCACCTTAAAGGTGACAAAGTAATCGTTTTTAAGAAAAAACGAAGAAAAGGATATAAAGTTAAAAACGGACATCGTCAAGCATTAACTGAAATCCAAATTGATGGTATTACCGCTAATGGAAGTGACAAAAAGGAAGTAGTTTCTACCAAAAAAGCAGCCACAAAAAAAACGGAAGAAGTAGCTGAGCCTGTAGAAAAAAAACCTGCAGCCAAAAAACCAGCAGCTAAAAAAACTAAAGAAGAAACCAAATAATTATTAACTTAAAAATTTTAAATCATGGCTCACAAGAAAGGTGTCGGTAGTTCAAAGAACGGTAGAGAATCAGAATCGAAACGATTAGGAGTGAAAATTTTTGGTGGACAAGCAGCAGTAGCTGGAAATATTCTAGTACGTCAACGTGGTACAACACACCATCCCGGTGATAACGTTTACATGGGTAAAGACCATACGTTACACGCTAAAGTTGATGGAGTTGTTAAATTTCAAAAGAAAGTTAACAATAAATCATATGTTTCAATTGAACCATTTGAATCTTAATAAAGTATAATTTTGATATAGAAAACTCTCAAACGTTTTGTTTGGGAGTTTTTTTTTAATTTCTGTACATTTGAGTCATGACTATACTGTATAATTTTAGCATTCAGCTAACCTTAATTATTTTAAAAATAGCCGCTTTTTTTAATCCTAAAATTAAATTATTTATGGATGGAAGAGCTGAAACGTTTTCTATTTTAAAGAAAAAATTAATACCAACAGATAGGGTAATATGGTTTCATTGTGCTTCATTAGGAGAGTTTGAACAAGGTCGGCCGGTAATTGAAAAAACAAAATTAAAATTTCCAAATCATAAAATTGTAGTAACCTTTTTCTCGCCTTCAGGATATGAAATTAGAAAGAATTATAATTTAGCCGATGCTGTTGTTTATTTGCCTTTTGACACAATCAAAAATGTAAAAAAATTTCTAGAATTAACGAATCCGGAGTTAAGTGTTTTTGTTAAGTATGAGTTTTGGCCAAATCTTTTATCGCAGCTCAATAAAAGAGCTATTCCAACAATCTTAATCTCAGGTATTTTTAGAGAAAATCAAACTTTTTTTAAATTTTATGGATCATGGATGCGTAAAAAATTAACGTCAATTACCCATTTTTTTGTGCAAGATCAAACATCAGAAAGACTCTTAAAATCAATTGGATTTTCAAATACAACGATTAGTGGAGATACGCGTTTTGATCGCGTGTATGAAATAGTAAATCAATCTAACAGCATTGATTTTATTGAAATTTTTAAAAACAATCGGTTTACATTAGTTGCAGGAAGCACTTGGAACGCAGATGAAAATATGTTAGTTGAATATATCAATAAAAAGGCAAAACCCGATGACAAATTTATTATAGCGCCACACAACATTAATCAAGAAGCAATACAACAATTAAAATCAAACATAAAAACAAAAACAATTTGCTTTTCTAATTATAAAAAGAATGAACTTAAAGAGGCACAAGTTTTTATATTAGACACAATAGGTTTATTGACAAAAGTGTACAGTTATGCTGATATTGCATATGTAGGAGGAGGATTTAACAATGGAATTCATAATATTTTAGAACCTGCCACATTTGGTATTCCAGTTATTATTGGACCTAAATACCAAAAATTTAAAGAAGCAACTGAATTAATTCAAAAAAACGGATGTGTTGTTGTTGAAAATATGCATGAATTTAACGAAACACTTCTAAATTTTGAAGATGGCAAATACAGAAAGCAAGTAGGAAATAACGCTAAAAAGTATATAGAATCAAACATTGGAGCTTCAGATTTAATAGTTGATTTTATGGTAAATATGGTTAAAAAGTGATGAAATTATACTAAATTTGTTACTTAAATAAATACAAATGCGCGCTAAATTAGATGATTATTTTTCGGTGGTTTTTGAACCAGAATTAATAGAAGAAATATTACAAGTAGGTACATTAAGGCAAATAAAAGCTGGTGAGTTAATGATTGATGTAGGAGATGAACTTACACAGGTTCCGTTGTTATTAAGTGGAGCTATAAAAATTATCAGAGAAGATGCCAAAGGAGATGAGATTGTGCTTTATTATCTAGAACGAGGGGATACCTGCGCTATTTCATTTGTTAATTGCTTACACCAGCGAAAAAGTATTTTTAGAGGAATAGCAGAAAAAGATTCAGAAGCTGTTTTTGTTCCTGTACAAATGATAGAAGAGTGGATGATAAAATACAAATCTTGGAGGCATTTTGTGGTTGATAGTTATCATATTCGCTTGTTAGAAATGGTTGAAGCAATAGAAAGTTTAGCTTTTATGCAAATGGATGGCAGATTGTTTAAATACTTAACCGATAAGGCCAAAATTATGCGTTCTACTACTCTCAATACAACCCACCAAGATTTAGCAGATGATTTAAACACATCTAGGGTAGTTGTTTCCAGGTTATTGAAACAATTAGAACGCGAGAAAAAAATTAAACTCAATCGAAATAGGATAGAAGTAATAGATTTTTAAAAATTGAAATCCTGCTTTTTGCAGGATTTTTTAATTTTAGCAAATGGATAACAGATTTTTATATAGCCAACAAATTAAAGCTGAAGCTAAAAGACTAGGCTTTGAGAGCTGCGGGATTGCAAAAGCAACTTTTTTGGAAGCTGAAGCCAAAAATCTTGAGACATGGCTAAAACAGAAAAGCAATGGAACAATGACATATCTAGAGAATTATTTCGATAAGCGATTGGATCCTAGATTACTTGTAGAGGGCGCTAAATCTGTTATTTCTTTATCGTATAATTATTTTCCAGAAACTAAACAAATAAACAATACCTATAAAATTTCAAAATATGCCTATGGAAATGATTATCATGAGGTATTAAAATCTAAATTAAAAGAGTTGCTTTATTTTATTCGTGAAAATATTGGCGAAGTTAACGGTAGAGCCTTTGTAGATTCGGTACCGGTAATGGAACGAAAATGGGCACAACATGGTGGATTAGGTTGGATTGGTAAAAACACGCTTTTACTTCAAAAAGGGAAAGGTTCCTTTCATTTTTTAGCCGAATTAATTATTGATCTCGATTTAGCATATGATATACCTTTTACTAAAAACTTCTGTGGTTCTTGCAGAAAATGTATTGATGCTTGCCCTACAAAAGCCATTGAAGAAAAGGGATATCTTAAAGCAAATCAATGCATTTCGTATTTAACAATTGAATTAAAAGAGGAAATTCCAACAGAATTTAAATTAAAATTTGATGACTGGATATTTGGTTGCGATATTTGTCAAGATGTTTGCCCATGGAATTCCTTTTCAACGTTTCATCAAGAAAAATCATTTATTCCTGACGATAATATATTGAATTTCACAAAAAAAGATTGGGAAGAAATTACTTCGGATGTTTTCTTAAAAATATTTCAAAAATCACCCATCAAACGAACTAAATTTTATGGCATTAATCGCAATTTAAAGTTCGTTAAATTGTAGATTTTTAGATAGTTTTAACATTTTATGATATATCTTTGTTGAATCAACAAAATGAAAAAATCATGAGTGAGAACAAACTTTATAACGATGCGTTACAATATCACGCAGAACCAAAACCTGGAAAAATTCAGGTGTTGCCTTCAAAACGATATGCTACTCAACGAGATTTAGCCTTAGCCTATTCACCTGGTGTTGCTGCTCCTTGTTTAGAGATAGAAAAAGACCCGGAAAAAGCCTACCGTTACACATCAAAAGGGAATCTGGTAGCCGTAATTTCAAATGGTACTGCCGTGTTAGGATTAGGCGATATAGGAGCATTAGCAGGGAAACCTGTTATGGAAGGAAAAGGATTATTATTTAAAATCTTTGCTGATATCGATGTTTTTGATATCGAAGTAGACACAAAAGATGTTGAAGCATTTATTGCAACAGTAAAAGCTATTTCACCAACTTTCGGAGGAATTAATCTTGAAGATATAAAAGCTCCTGAAGCGTTTGAAATTGAAAGAAGATTAAAAGAAGAGCTTGATATACCTGTAATGCATGATGATCAACACGGAACAGCTATTATTTCTGCCGCTGCTCTTAAAAATGCAGTAGAATTAGCAGGTAAAGACATTTCTAAAGTTAAAGTAGTAGTAAATGGAGCAGGTTCATCGGCAATTTCATGTTCAAAATTATACATCGCATTAGGTGTAAATCCTGATAATTTAGTAATGTTAGACAGTAAAGGAGTATTAAGAAAAGATAATCCTAATTTGTCTCCAGAAAAAGTAGAATTTGCAACTTCACGCGATATTAGAACACTAGAAGAAGCAATGAAAGAATCGGATGTGTTTATTGGTTTATCAAAAGGAAATGTTGTTTCTCCAGAAATGATTTTATCAATGAATGAGAATCCAATCGTATTTGCTATGGCTAATCCAGACCCAGAAATTGCATACGATTTAGCAATAAAAACGAGGGAAGATATCATTATGGCAACAGGACGCTCAGATCATCCTAACCAAGTAAACAATGTTTTAGGTTTTCCTTTTATATTTAGAGGCGCTTTAGATGTTCGGGCAACCAAAATTAACGAAGAAATGAAAATGGCAGCTGTTCATGCATTAGCCGATTTAGCGAAGCAGTTAGTGCCAGACCAAGTTAATATTGCATACGGACTTAAAAACTTACAATTTGGTAGAGAATATATCATTCCAAAACCATTTGATGCGCGTTTAATTACAGAAATTCCACCAGCAGTAGCTAAAGCTGCAATCGATTCAGGTGTGGCTTTGAAACCAATCACTGATTGGGAAGCATATAAAGAAGAATTAGCAGAGCGTTTAGGTACAGGAAGTAAGTTAATGCGTATGTTAATGAACCGCGCCAAATCAGCGCCTAAAAAAGTTGTTTTTGCAGAGGCAGATCATTTAAGTGTATTAAAAGCAGCTCAAATATCGTATGAAGAAGGTTACGCTATTCCAATTTTATTAGGAAATAAAAAAGTTATTCTAAAGATGATGGAAGAAATTAATTTTGATGCTCAAATTGAAATTATTGATCCAAAATCGGATGAAGAAAATGAAAGACGTGAACGATTTGCACGTAACTATTGGTTAAAAAGACAACGTAGAGGAATTTCTTTATTGGATGCGCAAAACTGGATGCGTGAGCGTAACTATTTTGCTGCCATGATGGTTAACGAAGGAGAAGCAGACTCCTTGGTTACTGGTTATTCTAGAAGCTATCCGATTGCTGCTAAACCAATGATTGAAGTAATAGGAAAAGCAGAAGGTGTAGATCGTATTGCTGCTACCAACATTATGATGACCAAAAGAGGTCCGGTGTTTATGTCTGATACCGCATTAAATGTTAACCCAACGGCAAGAGAATTAGCTAAAATTGCTCAAATGACTTCAGTTACTATGAAATTGTTTGGCTTAACACCAAATTTAGCCATGTTGTCGTTCTCCAATTTTGGATCAGCAAAGTTTGATGAATCTCAAAAAGTAGCTCAAGCAGTTTCGTACTTGCATAAAGTTATGCCAGATGTTTCGGTTGATGGCGAATTACAAGTAGATTTTGCATTAAACCCGTTGATGCTTAAAAACAAATTCCCATTCTCTAAATTAGTTGATAAAAAAGTTAACGGTTTGATATTCCCTAACTTAGATGCTGCTAATATTTCTTACAAAATAATTAAAGAATTAGAAGGGGTAGAGTCTATAGGACCAATTATTATGGGATTAAAAAAACCTGCTCATATCATCCAATTAGACGCAACAGTTGATGAAATAGTAAATGTTGTTTGTGTTGCAGTAGTAGACGCACAAGAAAAAAGTAAAACAAAAGGATAAATTTTTTACATTTGATAATTAATGAATAAGGATGATTCATCATATCAAAGGTAAATTAATAGAAAAAAATCCAACGTATGTGGTAATTGAATCAAATGGCCTCGGCTATTTGATTCATATATCACTGAGTACTTACTCAAAAATTGCAGAAGAAAACGATTTAAAATTGTTTACACATCTTTCTATTAAAGAAGATGCCCATACTTTATTTGGTTTTTATGATAAAACAGAACGCGAGGTTTTCAGATTGTTGATATCAGTATCTGGTGTTGGACCTTCAACTGCCAGAACGATGTTGTCTTCCATGACATCAGAAGAAATTCAAAAGGCAATTATGTCTGAAGATGTAGCCAGTATCCAAATGGTAAAAGGAATAGGAGGCAAAACTGCTCAACGAGTCATCATCGATTTAAAAGATAAAATAGCCAAATCATATTCATTGGACGCGATAACACCAACTTTAAACAATACTCTTAAAGAAGAAACGTTATCAGCATTAGAAGTATTAGGATTTGCAAGAAAACAAGCTGAAAAATTAATTGATAAATTAACTCAGGAAAATCCTGACATTAAAGTTGAATCATTAATAAAATTAGCGCTTAAAAATTTATAGTAAATTGAAAAAGAAACTTACCAAACTTAAGTTTATTGGAATTTTACTGAGTAGCATTTGCTATTTAACCAATTTGCATGCTCAAATACCTCCTCCAATTTCAATTGTTCAGGATACAGTTGTTCCTAAAGAATCCATCAAACTACCATATTCTATAAATACTGCAACAGACAACAAATTGTTGTTATCAATACCAACCAATAAAGAAATTATTTACGATGCAGATTTAAAGCAGTACATGATAGTTGAAAAAATTGGCGATTTCGAAATTAAATACCCAATATATATGTCTTCTCAAGAGTATCTAGAATATACTCAGAAAAAGGAGATGTTATCTTACTTTAAAGATAAAGTTAGTGCTGTAGACGGTAAAAGGAAAAATGTTGCAGAACAACAGAAAGATTTATTACCATCGTATTACGTAAACTCTAGTTTATTTGAATCTGTTTTTGGTGGAAATACGATTGAAGTAAAACCACAGGGATCCATAAATGTTAAAATGGGAATGTTATTCCAAAATGTTGATAATCCGCAGGTATCAGAAAAAAACAGAAGCAGTGTAACTTTTGATTTCGATCAACAAATAAGTGCCAGTATTGCAGCAAAAGTCGGGACGCGACTAAAAGTTGCTGCCAACTACGATACCCAATCAACCTTTGATTTTCAAAATTTAGTGAAGTTAGAATACACTCCTACTGAAGATGATATTATCCAGAAAATTGAAGTTGGGAATGTAAGCATGCCAATTAAAAACTCTTTAATCTCTGGAGCTCAAAGTTTATTTGGTGTTAAAACAGAGTTGCAGTTTGGAAAAACATCAGTTTCAGCCGTTTTCTCTGAGCAAAAGTCGCAAACCCGTACTGTTGCTGCTCAAGGAGGATCTGTAATAAATGAATTTGAATTAAGAACGACCGATTATGATGAAAACAGGCACTTTTTTTTATCGCATTATTTCAGAGATAATTTTAACAATGCATTAGCTAATTTTCCACTGATAAACAGTACCGTAAATATTACAAAAATTGAAGTTTGGGTTACTAATAAGACAGCGGTAACACAAGATATCAGAAACATTGTAGCTTTTGCAGATTTAGCAGAAAACAAAGCTGTTAACATAAACAATATTAATGTAATACCTAACATTGGTATTCAAGATCCATCAAACGAAACAAACAGTTTAATAAACTTTTTTGGAGTAAATAACCCTGTGAGAAATGTCTCTACAGTTTCATCAACTTTGTTGCCGTTAAACATGTTGCAGGGGCGAGATTTTTCTGTTTTGGAAAACGCAAGAAAATTAAACCCTAATGAATTTAAACTCCATCCGCAACTCGGATTTTTATCGTTAAACAGACGATTAAACGATGGTGATATTATTGCTGTAGCATTTGAATATACCATTAGTGGGAATCCTAAAGTATTTAAAGTTGGGGAGCTTTCTACAGATGGTGTTACAGCACCTTCAAATATTATTGTAAAATTATTACGAAGTGAAATAGTTAACACATCAGTTCCTATGTGGAAATTGATGATGAAAAATATATATGCCTTAGGAGCCTACCAATTGCAACCAGATGGTTTTAGATTGGAGTTGCTTTATAAAGACGATGCAACCGGAGTTCCGCTCAATGTGCTTCAAAATGCTGTAACAGCAGGTATCTCTGATAAAACTTTATTAAACATTTTTAGACTCGATCGTTTAGATAGAAGTTTAATTCCAACACCTAAAGGTGATGGTTTTTTTGATTATATCGAAGGCACAACAATAGACTCAGAAAACGGACATGTTATATTTCCTACGGTTGAGCCGTTTGGTGCAGATTTAAAAGCAAACTTTACCTCATTAGCTGATGATAAGTATGTGTTTAATGAATTGTACACCAAAACCATTTCAGAAGCTAAAAATAATTTTCAAGAAAAAGACAAGTTTTTATTAAAAGGGTACTTTAAATCTGAAAGTTCCAGCGGAATTCCTTTAGGAGCCTTTAACGTACCACAAGGCTCTGTGAAAGTAACTGCAGGGGGAAGAATGTTAGTAGAGGGCGTTGATTATGTAGTTGATTATCAAATTGGTAGGGTTAAAATTATTAATCCAAGTTTAGCCAATTCTGATACACCAATACAAGTTTCTGTAGAAAATAATTCGGCTTTCAACCTACAATCTAAACGTTTTTTAGGAGTAAATGTTGAACACAAGTTTTCAGATAAATTTATTGCAGGAGCTACTATTTTAAATTTAAATGAAAAACCAATTACACAAAAGGCAATTTTTGGATACGAACCAATTAACAATACCATATTTGGATTAAATGCAAATTACAATACAGAGGTACCATTCTTAACTAAATTGGTAAACAAATTGCCAAATATTGATACAGATGTTCCATCAAATTTTTCAGTACGCGGCGATTTTGCATATTTAGTACCAGGTAGCCCCAAGGCATCTGAGTTTGAAGGACAATCTACATCGTATTTAGAAGATTTTGAAGGAGCTGAAACACCGCTCGATATAAAAGCACCATCGCAATGGTTTTTAGCCAGTACACCACAAAAATTTCCAGAGTCATCCTTAACCGATAATATTCAATACGGTAAAAATCGGGCGAAGTTAGCATGGTATACTATTGACCAATTATTTTACGGAGGATCTCTAAAACCTCGACATTTAGACAATGCCGAGATGTCTAGAGCAGAGGTGCGTCGCGTAAACTTTACTGAATTATTCCCACAACAAGATTTAGATATCACTCAATCTTCTATTGTAAGAACCTTAGACTTAGCATATTATCCATCAGAAAGAGGTAGTTTTAACTATGATATCAATAATTTAACCGGTGACAAATTTAACAATCCGCAAGATCGATGGGGAGGTATCATGCGTTCTTTATTAACTACTGATTTTGAACAAGCTAATGTAGAATATATCCAATTTTGGATGCAGGATCCGTATTACAATAATGCTTATTCAATAAGAGAAATAGAAGGCTTACCAACCGGAACAAATCCTAATTTGCCTGAAAATCAAGTAGGTGAACTGTATTTTAACCTGGGTAACGTTTCAGAAGATATTATCCGTGATGGTAAAAAAATGTACGAAAATGGTTTACCAGCCGATGGTAGTAATTCCAACACAACACAAACCAACTTAGCCCGCGTACCTACAAAACAATCATTGTTGTATGCATTTAGTGAAAGTGATGCCGATAGAATTCAACAAGATATCGGTTTGGATGGACTAAATGATACTGATGAAATTGCTAAATTCGGATCTCAATTTGGACCGGATCCATCATCCGACAATTACAAATATTTTAGAGGTACGGATTATGACACACAAAGTGCATCTATTTTAACCAGATATAAGCAATTTAATAATACAGAAGGAAACTCACCAACTGCAAACAACTCAAAAGAATCGTATCCAACATCTGCAACATCCTATCCAGATGTAGAAGATATTAACCGCGATCAAACAATGAACACGGTTGAAAGTTATTATGAATACAAAGTATCATTAAATAAAGCTGATTTGGTTGTTGGACAAAACAAAATTGTTGACGAAAGAATTGTTAATGTTACGTTGGAAGATGGAACCAAAAAAGATTTCAGATGGTTGCAATTTAGAATTCCAGTAAGTACCCCAGACGATGTAGTAAATGGAATATCTGGATTTACTTCTATTCGATTTGTAAGGATGTATTTAACCCAATTTAAAATACCTGTGGTATTAAGATTCGGTGAGCTTCAACTAGTAAGAGGCGATTGGCGCAGGTTTCAAAAAACGTTAGATCCTAGTATAGATCCACCTCAAAATTTAACTCAAACAGAATTACAAAATTTTGAAGTAGGAGTTGTAAATATTGAAGAAAACGAAACAAGGCAACCGGTTCCTTATGTTTTACCCCCAGGGACACGCCGCGAGATATTGCAAGGAAGTACAACTTTACAAAAACAAAATGAGCAATCACTTTCGATTAAAGTAAATGATTTAAAACCAAACGAAGCGCGTGCTGTATTTAAAAACATCAGCATGGATTTACGAATGTACAAACGTCTAAAAATGTTTATTCATGCAGAAGGTATTAGAACCAAACCTAATGTAAATGACGATGCATTACAAGCTATTATTAGGTTAGGAAGCGATTTAAATGAAAACTATTATCAAATAGAAATACCGTTAAAAGTAACCAATTTTGGTGCCATAACTGCGCAAGAAGTTTGGCCAACAGAAAACAATTTGGATGTTTTATTAGAGCATTTATCGAATTTAAAATTATTTAGATTTAATGAAGGAGGCGCGCCAAATGTATTATATCCGGCAATAGGAACTCCATCACCAATTGAAGGTTTAACCGATTATGAAGTCAGGGTTAAAGGAAACCCAAATTTATCAAACATTAAAACAATGATGTTAGGCGTAAAAAACAATTCCACATCAAATCAATTTGCCGAAGTTTGGTTTAATGAATTACGTGTTTCTGATTTTGACAATGAAGGTGGTTGGGCAGCTGTTATAGGTGCTGATGCCAATTTAGCCGATTTTGCTAATATTTCTTTAACCGGACGCATGGAAACTAAAGGATTTGGATCGTTAGAGCAGCGTGTTAATGAGCGCAGTCAAGAAGAAACAAAACTTTATGACGTAGTTACCAGCGTAAATTTAGGTAAAGTATTGCCTCAAAACTGGGGATTGCAAATACCTGTTAATTATGCAATTTCAGAAGAATTTAGAGATCCTAAATACGATCCACAATACCAAGACGTATTATTTGATGATGCTAAAGACATAAACCCTAATAGCAAAGATGCGCAAGATTACACAAAACGTACCAGTATAAGTTTCTTAAATGTTCGTAAAGAACGAACTGCTGCAAATAAACGAGATCCTCGGTTTTATGATGTTGAAAACCTTTCAGCCTCATATGCCTATAACGAAATGACCCATACCAGTTATGAAGTTCAAAAGTATTTGGATCAAAATGTTAGGGCATCGCTTCATTACAATCACTCGTTTAAACCTTGGGTAATTGAGCCGCTTAAGAAGGTGACGTTCTTAAATAGCAGTAAGTATTTTAAACTCTTCCAAGATTTTAATATCAATTTTATCCCTACCAGTATTTCAGTTAATTCTGGAGTTGTAAGAAGTTATAACGAACAATTATCCCGAAGTTTAATTGAAGGATTACCAGAATTGCCAACCTTAACTCAACGACATTTTATGTTTGATTGGGATTATAGTGTTAATTACAATTTAACCAAGTCTTTACAGTTTACTTTTAGAGCAGTTAATAATTATTTATACGATGATTTTGGTGCCGATGAAGACATTCAATTATTTGATAATTTCTTTACACTTGGCAGGCCAAAACAATACCATCAAACATTAAATGGAACGTACAAATTACCGTTGCAAAAAATTCCAATAATCGATTTTATTACTGCTAATTACACCTATACAGCTGATTTTGATTGGCAGGCAGCATCATCTTTTTTTCAGGAACAACTAGGTAATACTATACAAAATGCCAATACACACAACTTAAGTGTTGATTTTGATTTTACTAAGTTTTACAGAACCATAGGATTAACTTCTGTTCAAAGAAGACCTTCTCAAGGATCGCAACCCAATGCAGGTTCTCCTAACACCAATTGGTTAAATCCTATAAAAAACACTTTAACATCAGTTAAAAAAGCAAGAATAAGTTATTCAGAAAATAACGGAACGTTACTTCCTGGTTATTCACCGGAAATTGGATTTTTAGGTAGAGATAATTATTCTGGAAGTTTAGCGCCAACACTTGGTTTTGTTTTTGGAAGTCAAATAGATATTAGAAATATTGCTATCGAAAAAGGATGGTTATTATCTAGAGATATTTCAGATCCGTACTATAATAAAACCTATAGTCAAACTCATTTTGAAAAATTAGATGCATCATTTGATTTAAAACCAAATAATTCTTTAGACATCGAAATTTTAGCTAATAAAATTTATACCAGTAATAGCTCACAGCAGCTAGATGTTGTAAATGGTGTCTTAGATGCTCAAGCTCCGGTTACAGAGTTTGGTAATTTTAGCTCAAGTTTCTTGATGATAGGTACAGCGTTTAAAAACTACGATCAACTATTTGAAGATTTTAAAAACAATCGAATTATAATTTCAGAACGATTAGCTTCAAATGCTAACTTACCTACACTTGACGGATTTGGAGAAAATAGCCAACAGGTAATGTTACCAGCATTTTTAGCTGCATATTCAGGGCAATCAGCTAGTGGAGTAAAGTTAAGTCCGTTTAGAAATATTCCACTTCCAAATTGGCGTGTAAATTACAAAGGGTTAATGCAATATAATTTCTTTAAGCAAAACTTTAGAAGTTTTACGGTATCACACAGTTACAGATCATTATATTCGATTACTAATTTTACAAATAATTCATTGTATACTGAAGCAACAGCTTTTACAGCCAAAGATATTTCGGGTAATTTTTACAATGAGTTGTTACTCTCTAACGCTAATTTAATAGAAGAATTCTCTCCATTAATTAAAATTGATATGCGAATGGCTAATTCACTTTCATTTAAAGGAGAAATTAAAAAAGACCGAGCAGTTACCCTAAACTTTAATAACAATACAATAACTCAGGTAAAAGGAATAGAGTATGTTGTAGGAATGGGTTATAGAATTAAAGATGTGGTTATGCGATTTAGAGTGGCCGATGAGCAAACTACCGTTAAAGGTGATTTAAATTTAAAATTAGATGTATCTTTGCGCGATAATATTACCTTGATAAGGTCAATAAATGAGGAGAATGATCAAATAACCGGTGGTCAACGATTGTTATCACTTAAGTTTTTAGCAGATTATGCATTTTCTAGAAATTTAACAGGTTCGGTTTATTTTGATCAAAATGCATCTAGTTATGCCATATCAACAACATTCCCTAGAAAGTCCGTAAGTGCAGGAATTAGTGTTCGGTATTTATTAGGAAATTAAGAAGTTTAAATTAAAATTAATATATAAATTCAAATGAAAATCCCAGCAGAATTAAAGTACACAAAAGACCACGAGTGGGTTCGTATAGAAGGAGAAATTGCTACTATTGGCATTACAGACTTCGCCCAAGGAGAACTTGGAGACATTGTTTATGTTGATATTGATACCGTTGATGAAACTGTTGATAAAGACGCAGTATTTGGAACAGTAGAAGCAGTTAAAACAGTATCCGATTTATTTATGCCATTAACAGGTGAGGTTACTGAATTTAATGAATTGTTAGCCGATGAGCCAGCTAAAATAAATTCAGATCCGTATGGAGAAGGTTGGATCATTAAAGTTAAACTTGCCGATTTATCCCAAGTTGCAGATTTATTAGATGCTCAAGCGTATAGCGAACTTATTGGAGGATAATGCCACATTTTTAGCAATAGCTTTAAATGTTGTAATTACATATCTAAGTCTAATCACTTTAAAAATACCCAAAGTAACATTTGGGTATTTTGATAAGGTTTCACACCTAATTGCCTATACGGCCTTAAGTTTTTGCTGGTTTTTATCATTTAAGTATAAACAAAGTAATTATTTTATTATAGCAATATTGGTATTTATTTATGGTATAATTATTGAAGTTATTCAGGAAATAGTTGTCAATAACCGAGAAGGTGATGTAGTAGATATAATTGCAAACACTGTTGGAATAGTTATTGGTTATGTTGTAGTTATTTTATGGTTAAGATACCGAAAGCAGTAAAATAAATTGCAATTGTTATATAAAAATTATTAAATTAGCACCTTATAAAACTAGTCATCAATGAAAATTAAGAAAAGCCCTAAAGCAACCTTAGAAAATTACAATAAGTTGTTTATGCAATTAGGCTTGGTACTTGCCCTTTTGGTAGTACACTTAGCTATTGAATATAAAACTTATGATCGTGTTATTACTCAATTAGGTGATAACATGATGGCTGCGATTGAAGAAGAAGACATACCGTTAACTCAACGCGTAGAAACAGCACCGCCACCTCCTGCTCCGCCACCATCAATTCCAGATAAAATTGAAGTGGTAAAAGACGATAAAAAAGTAATTGAAACCAAGTTAGAGTCTACAGAGTCTAATGAAAAAGTTGCTATTAAAGTACGTGAGATTGTCGAAATTAAAGAAGAAGAAGATGTAGTAGAAGACGTACCTTTTGCTATTATTGAAGATGTACCAGTATTCCCAGGATGTACAGGTTCTAAAGAACAAAAAAGAGAATGTTTATCTGATAAAATTAGTCAACACGTAAACAGAAAATTCAACGCAGACTTAGCGCAAGAACTTGGATTATCACCTGGGAAAAAGCGTATTTTCGTAATGTTTAAAATTGACAAAAACGGAGATGTAACAGATATTGAAGCAAGAGCTCCACACGTTCGTTTGGAAAAAGAAGCAATTAGAGTAATTGAGTCATTACCAAAAATGCAACCTGGTAAACAACGAGGAAGACCAGTTGGTGTAAAATATAGTTTACCGATAACATTTAATGTTGAGTAGCTTTATAATTATAAAATTAAAAACCGCGTTAAGCGGTTTTTTTTATGTCTCTTGAAATCCTTAATTAGCTACAAACGTAGAGGTTTAATTTTTATACAACTATATTAATTTTAATCAGATACTGCTTTTAAAGTAATGTTAATTATTAAAATATATTGTTTTTTGCAATACACCTTAAGGGAATTGATAGAAGTATAATAAAAGATATTAAAGTTATTTGTTGGTAATTATGTAAGAAAGCAGGAAAATATGTATTTAAAAAATTAGCAGTTATAGCACTTTTAGTACAAATCAAAAAACATTAAGCAATGAAATAACATAAAAAAACCGATACAAATTTGTATCGGTTTTTTAGAGTATTAAACGAATTGATTATCCTCCAAAGTCATCAAAACGAACATTTTCTTTTGGAACTCCAAAATCATCACACATTTTAACAACAGCTTTATTCATTAATGGTGGCCCACAGAAGTAAAACTCAATATCTTCTGGTGCATCATGTTTAGTTAAGTAATTATCAATAACAGCTTGATGTACAAAACCAACAAAACCATCTCCTTCAGTATCGTGAATATCTTTCATTACTTTCCAATTATCTTCAGGTAACGGTTCAGAAAGCACTAAGAAAAACTTAAAGTTAGGAAATTCTCTTTCTAATTTTCTAAAATGTTCAATGTAAAACAATTCACGTTTAGAACGCCCACCATACCAATAGGTAACTTTTCTGTTAGATTTTAATGTATTAAATAAATGATATAAATGAGAACGCATTGGCGCCATTCCAGCTCCACCTCCTACATAAAGCATTTCAGCATCAGATTCATTGATAAAAAACTCACCATATGGACCTGAAACAATTACCTTATCTCCTGGTTTTCTAGAGAAAATATAGGATGATGCTATACCTGGATTAATATCAGCCCAAGTACCTTTTGCTCTGTCAAATGGTGGTGTGGCAACGCGTACATTTAACATCACTCTTCTTCCTTCAGCAGGATAAGAAGCCATGGAATATGCTCTCTCAACATTGTCATTGTTTTTCATTACAAGAGGCCACATTTTAAAGCCATCCCATTCTGATTTAAATTTTTCTGGTTCGCCCGGATGATCTTCAGGATGTGCAGTAATATCAATATCTGCATATTTAACTTCGCATTTAGGAATTTCAATTTGGATATAACCACCTGCTTTATAATCCATATCTTCCGGAATCTCAACAATAAATTCTTTAATAAATGAAGAAACATTGTAGTTAGAGACAACAGTAGCTTCCCATTTTTTAATTCCAAATACTTCATCAGGAATGGTAATATCCATGTCTTGTTTTACTTTTACCTGACAGGCTAAACGCACACCGTGTGCTATTTCTTTACGGGTAAAATGAGGAGTTTCTGTTGGTAAAATTTCACCTCCTCCTGAGTTTACATGACATTCACATTGAACGCAGGTACCACCACCTCCACAAGCGGATGGTAAAAATATTTTGTTATCTCCTAAAGTTCCAAGTAAAGAACCTCCAGAGTTTACTTCAATAACTTTATTACCATTAATAGTAATTTTTACTTTACCTCCTGGTAATAATTTTGCTTTGGCAATCAATAATACTGTTACTAAAATTAGTATCAGAATTAATGAGAATGCAATACTTGATATAATTGTAGTCATTATTTCTTAACTATTTTTAGATTATAATTTAATTCCCATAAAGCTCATAAAGCCAATTGCCATTAACCCGGTAATGATAAAAGTTATTCCTAAACCTTTTAAAGGCGCCGGGACATTTGAATAAGCTATTTTCTCACGGATAGCTGCAATAGCAACAATGGCTAATAACCAACCAATACCTGAACCAAAACCGTAAACAGTTGCTTCTGTAATTGAAGAAAAATCTCTTTGTTGCATAAACAAAGAGCCTCCTAAAATTGCACAGTTTACTGCAATTAGTGGTAAAAAGATTCCTAAGGCACTATATAAACCCGGAGCAAAACGTTCTACAATCATTTCAACCAACTGAACCATAGAGGCGATTACTGCTATAAATAAGATAAAACTTAAAAAGCTTAAATCAACATCAGCATATTCTGTTCCAAGCCAGGCAAGTGCTCCTGGTTTTAAAATATAATTGTCTAATAAATAGTTGATAGGCAGTGTAATTGTCAATACAAATATTACTGCAAATCCCAATCCAACACCCGTATTTACTGTTTTAGATACGGCCAGATATGAACACATTCCTAGGAAATATGCAAATATCATATTTTCAATAAAGATACTCTTAACGAATAAGTTTGCTAATTCCATAGTCTATTTATTTTTCAATTAATTTTTTATTACGTGCACGTTGTGCCCAAATAATTAAGCCTACTACAATTAAGGCCATTGGTGACAACAACATCAATCCGTTGTTAACATATCCAAAATCATAGAAAGATTGCGGAATTATTTGGATTCCATAAATTTTTCCAGATCCTAATATTTCTCTAAAAAGTGATACCAGAATTAAGATAACGGCATACCCAATAGAATTTCCAACGCCATCTAAAAATGCTTTCCATGGACCGTTACCCAATGCAAAAGCTTCTAAACGTCCCATTACGATACAGTTGGTAATAATTAAACCAACAAAAACTGATAATTGTTTACTCACATCGTAAGCATACGCTTTTAATACCTGGTCTACCAAGATTACCATCGCGGCAACAATAACTAATTGAACGATGATGCGGATACGGTTTGGAATTAAGTTTCTAAGTAACGACACCAACACATTACTTGCAACAAGTACAAATAATACTGAAATTGACATTACTATTGCTGGTTCTAATTTAACTGTAATAGCTAAAGCAGAACATATTCCTAATACCTGAACCGAAATCGGATTGTTATCATCTAACGGATCCTTTAACAGTTGCAGGTTTTTCTTTGAAAATAATCCTTCTTTGTCTGACATAACTAATTGTTTTGAAAATAAGGTAAATAATTAGACATTCGTTCATTGATCATTTTCGTAACTGCATCACAAGTAATTGTTCCTCCCGAAATGGCATCTACACCGTGTAAATTTTCATCCGGAGTACCCCCTTTAACTACTGTTACAGAAACAAAATTACCTTCTGCTGTAAAACCTAAGTTTTCATCTTTAAGGATTTTTTTGCCAATAAACATATCTCCAAACCATTTTTGGTTGATTTCGGCACCTAGTCCCGGTGTTTCTCCTTTATGATCAAAAACAGCACCCATGATGGTGTTTTTATCTGCTTCTAAAGCAATATAGCCCCAGATAACATCCCATAAACCGGTTCCGAATAGCGGAACTATGTAAAATGTTTTACCATCTTTTTCGGCTATATATAATGGAAATCGTTGTTGATCAATCGGTTTTTTAATTTCTTTTTTTAAATCGATGTTAAATGCATTCACAGTTTCATCAACACTACCATCAGCTTTTAAAGCCAGTTGTTGTTTGATGTAGGTGTTAAACGTTGCATCAACAGCATTTTTTTCTGCAGTAATACTAAGTGTAGTTAATATATTCTGCATTTTTTCATTACGCACATTATTTTCCTGAATTGGTTTTAGTGTAGTGGCGGTAAAAGCCAACATGGCAGCAACAACAACAACTAAAACAATTGCAAAAATAAAGGTATATATATTGCTATTTCTATCCATAATTATGCTGTTTTTAAATTTTTAGCTAATCGTTTTTTGCGACGATTGATATTTCCCTGAACCACATAATGATCAATAGTAGGAGAGAATACGTTCATTAGCAGAATTGCCATCATAATTCCTTCCGGATATGCGCCATTAAAAACGCGAATCATTATAGCAAAAATTCCTATTAGAAATCCGTAAATCCATTTTCCTGTATTGGTTTGTGCAGCTGTTACTGGATCAGTAGCCATAAATACGATTCCAAATGCAAATCCACCTACTAAAAGATGTTCCCACCATGGAAATTGCATTAAGGCATTTACACCCCAAGCGTTAAATAGTAATCCCATAACAGATGCACCAACAACTCCAGCTAACATAATTCTCCAACTTGCTACACCAGTATAGATTAACAAAGCTGCTCCTATTAATATCATTAATACAGAAGTTTCTCCAATTGAACCTGGAACATATCCCATAAATGTATCGAATACACTGTAATTTATTGGATTGTTAGATGCTAAGGTTCCAAGTATGGTTTCACCTGAAACTCCATCAATTGTTGAAGCATCTGCAACCCACACTTTATCACCAGACATATAAGGCGCATATGAGAAAAATGCAAATGCACGAGCAATTAATGCAGGGTTCATAATATTCATTCCAGTACCTCCAAATACTTCTTTACCAATTACTACAGCAAACACTACAGAAATAGCTAACATCCATAAAGGTAAATCAACTGGCATAATTAACGGAATTAACATACCGGTTACCAAGTATCCTTCGTTTACTTCGTGTCCTCTAGAGATAGCAAAAAGGAATTCGATTCCTAATCCTACTACGTACGACACAATAACCATCGGAATCACTTTTAATGCTCCAAACATAAATACATCCATAAATGGAAATACAAAATTTGGATCATTTGTTGGGTTTGGTAATTGTGAATAGTGTTGATAACCTACGTTCCACATTCCGAAGAATAATGCAGGAAGCAGTGCTAAAACCACAACATACATTAATCTTTTTAAATCGTTTCCATCGCGTACGTGTGCACCTTTTTTAGTGGTGTGGTTTGGTACAAATAAAAACGTGTCAAAAGCAAAATATACCGGAGCATATTTTTCAAACTTTCCTCCTTTGTCGAAGTTGGGTTTGATTTTATCTAATTGTTTTCTTAAAAAATTCATATACGCTAATTTTTTATCCTACTTCTTCTATCATTAAATCTAACCCTTTTCTAATGATTTCCTGAGCTTCAATTTTTGAAGTACTCACAAATTCAACCAAAGCAAAATCTTCAGGAGCTACTTCGTAGATTCCTAAATTTTCCATTTTTTCGATATCATTAGCCAATGTAGCTTTAAGTAATTGCATTGGGAAAATATCCATAGGCATTACCTTTTCCATTTCTCCAGTAACTACAAAAGCACGTTCTTCACCATTTAAATTGGTGTCTAAAGCATATTCTTTATTTGGAGTTAACCAAGAGAAAAATGCTCTATTGATGCTTAATTTATGATTTCCAATAAATGGATGCCATCCTAAAAACTCGTAATGGTTTCCTTCTGGAATAACAGTAACTAAATTGTCGTAAAATCCTAAGAACTTCTCTTGATTAATGTTAATTCCTGTTAATACATTGCCGCTAATTACACGTACATTCTTATTTGGTACATTTTTAACAATTATTTCGCTCAAATCCGCACCTAATGTTGTTTTAACATATTGAGGTTTTACAACTTCACTACCCGCTAAAGCGATAGTTCTAGACGCATCAAACTTACCATGTAAAAACAATCGTCCAATTATAGCAACATCTTGAGGGTTTATTACCCAAACGCGATCTCCTTGATTAATTGGATCAATAAAATGAATTTGAACGCCTACATTACCTGCAGGGTGTTTGCCATAAACGTTATGAATTTCTACACCAGTTACTTGGTTAAAAAAAGTATTGGTTGTGCCGTCAACAGCTAAATGAACTTTACCTGTAGTTAGTTTTTTCAAGGCATCAATACCCGTTTGAAACTCTTTTTGTTCATTAGCTAGTGCAAATGAATCATCTGCTGCTAATGGTGCTGATGAAAAAGAACTAATAAATATAGCTTTTGGTTGGTCTGCCGGATTAGCTACAACATCGTATGGACGTTGCTTAATAAACGGCCAGCATCCGCTAGCTAATAAGTGCGCTTTTACATCTTCTGATGAAAGTTCGGTTGGATTTTTGATGCCAAAATCTTTGTAAGAATCGGTAGCGTCTGCAGCAATTTTAATATTTAAAATTTTGCGTTTAGCCCCACGGTTAATTTCAATAATTTCTCCGCTAACAGGCGATGAAAACTTAACTTCCTCCATTTTTTTAGAGAAGAATATAGGATCACCAGCTTTAACTTTATCTCCAACTTTTACCACAAGTTTTGGAATAACTCCGTGAATTTGAGATGGAACGATAGCGAAGACTTTCGAACGTGAAGCAACTGATACTACTTTCTCAGCTTTCCCTTTAAGCTTAATTTCTAAGCCTTTCTTGATTCGAATGTCTTTTGACATATGTTAATTAAAATTTATTAAATGAATACTAATTTTAAATTGTCGCAAATTTAGGAAAATAACCCTATTCTTTACAATTTTTTGCATTTATAATCATTCTAAATTGCAGGGATTTATGTTATTTTCTTTTAGTATTTTTGATAAAATTAAAAGTATACGATGAAACATCAAACAAAAGTATTTTTTACAGGTATAATTATATTTTTAGTTGGTATACAGAATCTAACTTCTCAAGAAGAAAATTTAATTGATGCTGAATACATAAAAACAGTAGTGCTAAAATCTGCTACATCAAATTCATTTGCACCAATTTTTAGAGTTGGCGAAGCGTTTTCGTTAAGTTTTGATGATATTGAAGCAGATGAAAAAGATTATTATTATGAAATTGTTCATGTTGATTATAACTGGCAAAAGTCTTCTATAGCTGACAATGAGTATTTAGTTGGATTTTCAAAAGACAGAATTAGAAATTACGAAAACTCATTCAATACCCTACAGTTTTTTACCCATTACCAAGTTTCTTTTCCAAATGAAAAAACCCAAATTATTCAAAGTGGAAATTATATATTAAAAGTTTTAAACGATTATGATGAGGTGGTTTTAATACGAAGGTTTGTTTTGGTAAACCCTAAAGCGGAAGTAGGTGTAACCGTTCAAAGAACGCGTTCTATAGATCAGATTAATACCCATCAAAATGTACAATTTGTTGTAAACTATCAGAACTTTAACATCAACAACCCATCCGAAGAAATAAAAATCGCAATTCTTCAAAATAATAATTGGGCAAACGCTAAAACCAACCTTAAACCGCAGTATATAAGAGCTAATCAATTAGTGTATAAGTATGATAAAGAAACTAATTTTTTAGCCGGAAATGAATACTTAAATTTTGATACTAAAATTATTAGAAACACGTCTTTAAATATTAGGAATGTATATTTAGGCGATGATATTTTTTATACACATTTATTTGTAGATGAAGAACGTAGTTCTAAGCCATACACGTATTATCCTGATGTTAACGGTAACTTTGTAATCAGAAATCTGGAAGGAGAAAATGCCAGTTTAGATGCCGATTATTCTTGGGTTCATTTTTATCTAAAACCTACAAATCTTTCACAGAACAAAGAAGTGTTTGTTTATGGCGGATTTAATAACTGGCAATTTTCTGATGTTAATAAAATGAAATACAATGCCACTACCGGATTGTACGAATTGCCAATTTTATTAAAACAAGGGTTTTATAATTACCGTTATGCAACCATTGATTCTGATAAAAAAATAAATGAGGTTGAGATTGATGGTTCATTTTTTCAAACAGAAAATGAATATTCAGTTATAGTGTATTGGAGTAAAATTGGAGGTCGTTTTGATGAAGTAATTGGATACGGAACTGTAATTTCAGACATGTTAAAACAATAATTTTTTTGTATAATCTTAAAATTATTAGAAAAGTTAAACTGCTTAATATTGAAAAACAAGAACGTATATAAAGGAATTGAATGTCTAAATTGCGGACAACCACTAAACGTACACGATGATTTTTGTTCTAATTGTGGACAAAAAAACGATATCAGAAAACCACAATTTTTTCAATTGTTAAGTGAGTTTTTTTCTAGTTTTTATTCGCTCGATTCTAAGTTTTTAAGAACTATTTTTCCGTTATTGTTTAAACCCGGAAAAGTGACATCAGATTTTTTTGAAGGAAAAAGATTGCGGTATATGAATCCGTTTAGGTTTTACATCAATGTGTCTATTATCTTTTTTTTAATACAAGGAATTGTTGGATTTTTTGAAACGTTTAGTACAATAGAGCAAAAAGACACAAAACCTAAAATTTCAGAAAATATTAAACTGGATTCTGTAGGAAAGGAAAAGTTGGATTCAATTCTTGTTGCAGAAAATATCGATATTAAAGAAATTGATTCAGCAAAGAATCATTTTAATCTTGATCTATCAGACTCCAATGAATTTTTTAAGAAATTTAAGTTGTTTCAAGATTTTTATACTGAAAACAAAGAATTATCTACAGAATCTGCCTTAGATAGTTTAAATTATCCGTTAACATTTTACAATCAATTTTTATATAAAAAATCAAAAGATTTAGTTCGTTTGCAAACCGATAAAGCATATCAAAAGACAATTTTATCAAAAATAAATTCCAGTATATCCATCGCTTTATTTTTAATGTTGCCCTTTTTTGCGTTATTTTTTAGTTTAATGTACATAAGAAGCGATAAAACATACATGGAGCATTTGGTGTTTATATTTCACACTCAAAGTGTTTTTTTTATAATGCTTTCTGTATTTTTTCTATTCGACACATTATTAAAAACAAGTATCGGAATTGTTTCATTGATTTTTTTATTTGGGTTTTACCTCTATAAAGCGATGCGGTATTTTTATAAACAAAGTAGATTTAGAACAATCGTAAAATACCTTACATTAATATCTATTTTTACCGTATTATCTGTATTAAATCTTGTGTTTTTATCACTTTTTTCCTTTGCAACAAACTAAATCAATAATTATTGATATTTCAAATTGCAAACAATTTATGTTTGTTTTGTTGTCATAAATTGAGTTAAAATGTTGTATTTTTGTGCATAATATATTAAACATTAAACAACAGAACAATGGCTTCA
>JAGXRT010000003.1 GCA_018335575.1 Bacteroidota bacterium
GATTCATGTATTTTTTGACCTCTACCAGCAGGTTTATCGGGAGTGGTTACAACTCCAACAATGTTGTAGTGATGTTCTACCAAATATTTTAAAATCCCAACCGCAAAATCGGGAGTCCCCATAAAAACTATTCTTAAGTCACGCTTCATTTTTTAACTGAAATTTATTCTGTAAATTTAATTTTATAATATCTTTTTCTATCAATAGTTGAAGTATTGTCGTTAATTTTTTCTTTTCTAAACCTGTATGTTCTATCAAATCGTTTAAATTCAATGCATTAATTTTGAGATGCTGGATTATTAATTTATCCAAGTCTTCACTATTTACGGATTTAGGTTCAGCTGCTTGGTTTACACACACATCACAACTTTTGCATTTAGACAGGGTTGTTTCACCAAAATAGTTCAGTAACTGGATGTTTCTGCAAAGGGTATCATTTTTAAGGAATTGAAAAATAGTTCTTAATTTTTCTAATTTTAATTCGTTTCTTTTTTTAATCAGCTTTGATTTGAGGTAGATGGATTTCTCATCTTCTCTAGGAACCAGGAAATACAGTTGTATGTGTACGTTAGAAGGTGTGTAGGTGATGATTTCATCTTTTACCAGGTTTTGAAGTAAATTTGTCAATTTATCAAGTGTTATTCCAAGTTTTTTTGCTAAAAAGCTTTCGTGTATCGTAGTTTTAAAATCGATGATGCCGCCGTAGGTTCGCAAGAGCAGTTGTATTAATGCTCCCAATTCTTTATTGGCTTCAATATAGTTGAATAAAATGGCATTTGTTGCTACAAAACTTATGTTTGATTTTCTGTTGATATTTTCATCTAACTGAAGAATTTCAACACTTTCGAGCATTTTCAACACATTATAAACTTGATTTTTGTTAAAATTATAACGTTCACAAAATTGATCAATGTTTAGAGACATCCATTCCTGAATCCACGCCCCATATGGTATTTCAAAGTATTGATTTAGCTTATAATATATTTCTTTTACCAGATCGGTCGTGGGTAGTGATTTTACAAGTTGCTGTTCGGTTTTAACATAGTCAGATGTGTCCACAAGTACAACCGAAAACGATTCTTTTCCATCGCGCCCACCTCTGCCTGCTTCCTGCATAAAGTTTTCAATGCTTCCCGGGATATCCAAATGAACAATAAGCCTAACATTAGGTTTATCGATACCCATTCCAAAGGCATTGGTAGCAATCATAATGGGTAATGCTTCAGATAACCAAGAATTTAAGGCAGCTGTTTTTTGTTCAAAAGTCATACCGCCATGATAATAATTGCTATTATATCCTAGCGTATTTAGTTTTAGACTCAGTTCTTTGGTTTTTTTTCTGTTCCGTACATAAACAATAGTAGGTGCATTAACTTTATTCAGCAGTTGCATTAGCTTACTGTATTTGTCTTCTATGTGAATAATATGGAAAGATAGGTTGTTCCGGTAAAATGATTTTTTAAAAATATGGGGACTTTTCAGTTCTAAATACACTTTGATGTCTTCTATTACTTGTGGGGTAGCTGTTGCTGTTAATGCCAGGAACGGGACGTTTGGATGCAAGGTTTTTAAACAGTTTATTTTTAGGTAGGAAGGTCTGAAATCGTGACCCCATTCAGAAATACAATGAGCTTCATCAATGGCAATTAATGATACCGGCAAGTTTTTTATTTTCTCCAAGATAAAACTGGACTGTAATTTTTCAGGAGACAGGTACAAAAATTTATAATTTCCATAGGTCAGGTTATCAAAAATAATGTTTATTTCGTTGGTTGCTACTTGCGATGACAAGAGGACAGATTTAATTCCTTTAGCCTCCAGGTTGGCAACCTGATCTTGCATTAAGGCAATAAGCGGTGAAATTACGATGCAAATGCCCTCTTTTATTAAGGCAGGAACCTGGTAGCAAACTGACTTACCTCCACCTGTTGGCAGCAAAGATACGGTATCAATGTTTGACAAAACAGCTTTAATAATTGACTCTTGGGGTTCTATAAAACTATCAAACTTCCAATACTTTTTAAGAATTTCTGCTGGGCTATACATTCATTATATACGGTCTAAAATAAAATTGGTTCTAAAGGTAATGTCGCCATGCGGTACTTCAATTAAGGTATAATTCAAGGCCTCGTAAGTCTTGCGCAAATGATTGAAAATGGCTAGAGATTGTTCAAAATTCTCATAGCGTTCATTGTCTGTGATATAAATTTCTTCCCAAGGGGGAGTAATAAAAATGGTATCGTAACGATATTTAGTGCTTTTTTCGATATAGACGGGTGGGTAATCAATGCTTATATAGTTCATATAAGCATGAACATCCGGTATTCCTCGGTCAAAAAATATGAGCTCGGTATTCATTTTAGTAGCTATTTTATATTGATTTTCACGACCTTCCAATAGCATTTCGCTAAAGAGCATCGGATTTTTTAAAAACAGTTGTTCAATGCCGTTTCTTCGTGCCATTTCAGTAATTTCTCTAGATATTTCGGGCAAACAATTAAAGCCACGCTTTAATAACTCATCAATTAAAGTTGATTTTCCTGTACCGGGACCTCCTGTTATTACTACTTTTCTTTGCATAGTGCAAATTAGTAAAAATAAAATATTAAAATGTATTTTTGCACCTAACAAAATATTGATAAGATGGACAATCGCGATGAATTTTATGCTAATTTACGCCAAACCTTAGTGGAACAAACCAAGTTTCCAACAACGTATTTGTATAAATTTATAATTCCGAATGAAGAAAAAAATATTAAAATAATCTTGAAAATATTTGATTTTCAAGGTGCCGTTATAACCTCCAAAAAGTCAAAAACCAATAAGTTTAAGAGTTATACCATACACGTAAAGGTAAAAAATGTTGATGAAATTATACAGAAATACCAAGAAGTTTCTGTCATTGAGGGTGTAATTTCTTTATAGTAATTAAAAAATAAAATTATCAAATGTTCGTTTTATTTTCAACTATTACTAATAAATTAACCTGTGATGTTTTATAACAGAACTTTTCTTATAGGGCTGCTTAGCTTTATGCTAACTACAAGTATGTTGGCACAGCAAGCTGAGCCTGTGTTGCTTAATATTGACAAGGAACGCATTAGTGTTTCAGAATTTGAACATATTTTTAAAAAGAATTTTGATCTTTTAATAGATAAATCACAACAAGAAGTTGATAATTACCTCGAATTATTTATCAATTTTAAATTAAAAATTCAAGCAGCCAGAGCTTTAGGCCTTGATACTTTAGCGAGCTATAAAGAAGAATTAGCTAAGTACCGAGAACAGCTAACAGAGCCTTATTTAAAAGATGATAAATTGGTACAACAATTGGTTTTAGAGGCATATAAACGCTTAGAACTCGATATCAACGCCAGCCATCTATTAATTGAAGTTTCGCCTCTAGCCAGTCCGAATGACACCTTGGCGGCTTTTGCTAAAATTAATGAATTGCGCAACAGGATTTTAAGCGGTGAAGCTTTTGAGGCTGTAGCTTTAGAGTATTCGCAGGATCCATCGGTAAAAGAAAACCGAGGAGATTTGGGATATTTCACTGCATTTAATATGGTTTATCCTTTTGAAACAGCTTGTTATACAACTGCTGTTGGTGAAATATCCAAGCCTTTTAGAACACAGTTTGGTTATCATATTGTTAAAATAAACGACAAGCTTCCAACAAAAGGTGAAGTAGAAGTCGCTCATATAATGTTTCCATTAACAACGCAAGAGTCGTCGGTAAATGAAGTTTATCAAAAAATCCTTAGTGGTGAAGCATTTGAATTGTTAGCAAGACAATATTCTGTAGATCAAAACACTGCGCACAATGGTGGTAAATTAGCCAAGTTTAGAATGGGGAGGTTGGTAAAAGCATTTGAAGATGTGGCATTTAATTTAAAAGAAAATCAAGTATCTAAACCGTTTAAAACAGTATATGGATGGCATATTGTAAAGCATATAAAAAATCATCCGTTAAAATCGTTGGAAGAACTGCAAGCTGAATTAACAGTTAAAGTTCAAAATGATCAGCGTTCTGAAATAATTGCTACTACTTTGGCAACTAAGTTGTTATCAAAATATAGCTATACAGAAAATAAACAACTTTTATCTAAATTAACTGAATTGGATAATATTCAGGATGGTGAAGTTTTATTTAGTATTGATGATAATCCTATCAATGTAAAAGAATTTAAAGGATTTTTAAATCAGCATCCTAAAAAAAGTATAGATGATAATTTTATAAGTTTCAGAAACAAGCAATTGATTGATTACTATAAAAATAATTTAGAAAAAGAAAATGCTGATTTTGCAGCTATTATGAAAGAATATGAAGAAGGATTGTTGTTGTTTGAAGTATTACAACGTAAAATTTGGGATCAGTCAACTGTAGATACTTTGGGATTAAAGTCATTTTATGAAGAAAGAATTCAGGACTATCAATGGAAAAAACGAGTTAAGGCAACAATTGTAAGTGCTGATGATGAATTATCCATTCAAAATGTTAAGGAATATTTAAATTCAGGTCATTTAATTGAAAATATTAAGAAAGATTTCACTAAAAACAATTATAATGTTGCTATAAAATCAGGTATTTTTGAAGAAGAAAGTTTACATTTACCATCTAATTTTGAAATCAAGAATGGTGCAATAGCAAGCTATTTTTCAGATGGAAGCTATAAACTCATTTTGGTGAATGAAATTTTGAAACCATCAACCAAAACTTTTGAAGAAGCAAAAGGAAGCTTGATGAATGATTATCAGCAGTATCTGGATTCTAAATGGATAGCAGACTTGAGAAAAGAGTATAAGGTAAAAATAAATCAGAAGGAGTTGAAAAAGCTCCGACAAAAATATCAATAAGACCGTTGAAAGCTAAATTATTATGTATTATAGTTCTCATTATGCTCATGTCCTGTGAGTATATCTCCTTTAGAGATACCGTTAAGAATGAAGCTATAGCGCGTGTTAATGACAACTACCTTTATTATACTGATATCAAGGATTTATTGCCCGAAAATGTTACAGAGGAAGACAGTATTGCGTTGGTTAAAAATTACATATACCTGTGGGCAAAAAAGCAGTTGCTGTTGTACAAAGCAGAGCAAAATTTAAATATTGATAAAGAAGAATTTGAAAAACTGGTAAAAGAATACCGTGATGATTTGTATATCAATGAATACAGAGAAGCTGTATTAAATCAGTATACCGATACGCTGATCACTGATGCTGATATTAAAAAATACTACGCTACCAATAAGGAAAGTTTTCATTTAAGTGAAGAATTGGTTAAACTGAGTTATATTTTTATAGGTAAAGAAATTCAAAATCCAGCCGAATTTACCCGTTTATTTTCTTCGGGAAGAACGAAGGATTTAGAAAAAATTATAGACAATGAGTATAAGTTAAAGGCTTATAATTTTAATGATTCTACCTGGATTCGTTATTCTGAATTGCAACAAAAATTACCCATTCTTCGCTATACAGATAAGAGTAGTGTGCTAAAATCAACTGGCTTGATTCAGAAAAAAGACACTATCGGAATTTATTTATTAAAGATTAAAGGCGTATTAACAACTGATGATATTGCCCCAATAAACTATGTGTACAGCAATATAAAGCAAATGATTTTGCATAAGCGAAAACAAGAATTATCACAAAAAATAGAAGAAACACTTATTAAAGACGCAATAAAAAATAAACAATTTGAAGAATTTCAATAGATTAAAAAAAATGACCATGAAGCATAAATTAGTTATACTATTACTGGCAGTTACATTTACTGTTACAGCTCAGCAAAAATTAAAGGTTGATGGCGTAGCTGCAGTTGTTGGTAAGAATATTGTATTAAAATCGGATATCGAAAAATTTAAGCAAGAAGTAGCGCAACGGAGTGGAGGTAAAGTTACCATTTCTGACTGTGAAATGCTGGATGAAATTATGACTCAAAAATTATTAGCACATCATGCTGTAATTGACAGTATGAAGGTTTCTGATGCTGAAATTCGATCGGAAGTTGAGCGAAATATTGCTTATTTTAAACAACAATTGGGTACTATTGAAAAAGTAGTGAACATGTATGGTTTTAATGATGAAGAAGATTTAAAAAAAGAATTAACTGCAATACAAACAGAGCAAAGTTTAATTAAAAAAGAGCAAGAATTTGTAACCGAAGGTATTGATGTTACACCTGAAGAAGTTAGAACCTATTTTAAAAGTTTAAAAGAAAAAAATGAACTCCCTGAATTTGGGGCAGAAATTGAGTTAGCTCAGATAGTTTTATACATAGAACCAACTGCAGAAGAAACCAACCGTGTTATTGAAAAGCTAAACACCATTAAAAAAGAGGTTGAAGCGGGTAGCAGTATGCGTATGAAGGCCATTTTAAATTCTGATGATCCGGCAGTTGCACAAAATGGTGGTAAGTATACCTTAACGCGTGAAAGTCCATTTATTAAAGAATTTAAGGAAGTTGCTTTTAGCTTGGATGAGAAAGAAGTATCGGATCCCTTTAAAACCTTATACGGATTCCACATTATACAGGTAGAAAAAATCAGTGGACAAGAGATTGATGTTCGTCATGTGTTGATTCAACCTCAAATTTCCGAGGCAGAACTTACAAAAGCCAAGAATTTGCTAAGTGAAATTAAAGGAAAAATTATTTCTGGGGAGCTAACTTTTGAAGCTGCTGTAAAGAAGTATTCACAAGACGATGCTACCAAAAATAATAACGGCTTAATTATTAATCCGTATACTAATGATACTTCGTTTGATTTAACTCGCATGGATCCTGCTTTGTATGCACGTGTTAACCAATTGAATACAAATGAAATGACAGAACCATTTTTTGAAGAAAATCCAGGTGCTGAAAAGATGTATAAGCTAATATTGATGAAAAATAAAATACCGGCTCATACGGCAGATTTTTCTAAAGATTACGTAAAAATACAACGTTTAACCTTACAGCGTAAAAAAGATGAAGCCTTAAATAAATGGGCTAATACTAAAATAAAGGATACTTACATAAAGCTTAATGAAGCTTATAAAGGTTGTGAATTTGAAAAGAACTGGTTAAAAAAATAAGAAAAAAGGAGCTTAGCTCCTTTTTTTTATTCGAAAAAGCTGAATACACTGCCACCATATCGTCTAGCTATGGTAAATTGTGCATGATGACTTAAATCGGTGTGTTTTGAATGTTCTATAATCAGAACTCCATCATCATTTAACAGCTGCTGACTAAATACCAATTCGACTATGGTATTAAATTTATCCATATCCATATCATAGGGTGGATCAGCAAATACAATATCAAACTTTTGTGTAGTTTTTGACAAGTAGCCTATAACATCCGATTTAATGGTTGTTATAGGAATATTTAACTCATTTTTAACTTGGTTAATGTATTTAATACATCCGGCATTAACATCCACACAAACAATTGCGTTTGCTCCTCTTGAAGCAAATTCAAAACTGATGGTTCCCATTCCTGCACATAAATCCAATACCTCCAGTCCATGAAAATGAAAGCTATTGTTTAAGATATTAAACAACGCCTCTTTAGCCATATCAGTAGTTGGTCTGATTGGTAATTTTTTAGGTGCTAGTAATCGTTTGCCCTTATATTTACCCGATATTATGCGCATTAAAATTGATTTAATACCACAAAATGTTGGTGGTTTTCAATAGAATTTAATAGTTCTGATGTGTAGTTATAATCATACATCAAGAACGATACATTTTGAAGGTACTGAGTTATTTGATTATAAAAAGCAGCCTGATTGTCAATTGTTCCAAGTAGTATTAATTTGGTTTTTTCTTTATCCAAATTTAATTGTTCGTAGGTAAACAATATGAAATAAACAAAATCTTCAAAAGTAGTAATTTTATGGCAGTTGTACAGTATTAAATTAGCATCGCTTAAGACAATTATATCAATTTCTGTTTTTGCTACATGTACATAAACATGGGTACCTCCAGTTTTTTTATTGATATTCAATAAATTACTAACCAACACAGAAGCTGCGTGTTGATAATTGAATGGTCCGTACATATCCAACAAGTAATTGGTGATGTTAACGAAGGGAATATATACGTTAGTGAGCTTAAAATCTTCCAGGGTATCCACTTCAAAAAAATCGTTTTTAAGTACTTTAACGGTATGTTGCAAATAGTATGCTGTCAGTTCAGGTTCATATAATTCTGTAGGAACAAAGGTATTCAGGTTGTTTTTTATGGAAA
>JAGXRT010000004.1 GCA_018335575.1 Bacteroidota bacterium
AGGTTGGGTTGCCATAGCAAAGGTTTTCAACCTGGATTGATATATTGAAATACGATTGAATAAATGGAGGCAAGCCCAAGCGTGCTCTTTTTCCTCCCAATTCGACCCCATTATTTTGATATGCTGCGCCAACACCTAACTCATTTGGTTTATTAATTACATCTAAAAAGGTGCTGTATTCTACAGCCACATATATTTTTCCGTTGGTAGCTAATTGTAAGGCGCCGTACACTTTTACCTCTGCATTAATTTTTTGTTTTGAGTTTACTATAGCGGTTTCTGAGCCTGCTTCTAAATTATACTGATATATGCCCTCATTGTGAACACTTACATAGAGTACCTTACTATTGGGTGAAAATTCGATGCCATAAGGTGTTTGATAGGTTTCATTATCCAAATCCATTAGTGTTGATGGATTAGACACTATACCCGTTGCAGCATCAAAATCAAATAATTGCACTTCTGCCAGTCCTCTACCGTTGGCCACTGCCAGTTTGGTGCCATCTGGAGCCATTTTTATGGAACCTATTGCCTTGGTAGTTTCTGTACCCCCGATATAAGAACCTACTGCACTTATTACCGGACTGGGATGTACACCCGAGCCCGATATTTTGTATGCTACAAATTCATTGCTGTTCCATTTATGGCTTATTACCCAATATTCTTCGGCAATGGAACTTTTAATAGCGGTAATTTTTTCTGTTGCCTGCGAAAGCAATAGCTTGTTTTTATTGGAAGTAACCCCACCCAAACCACCGTCTAAACTCATATCAACTTCTGTATACTGAAGACCGTTTACGCCTGCCAATTCATCTACCGTAAGTATGTAGTATATGGCTGTATTGGCAGGTTTTGGTACAATAATGGCCGAATGCGTACTTGAACTATGTCCCTTTAAACCTGTGCCGTTTAACATAACACCGTGATTTTTATTATACACAGTAACTCCATCGGTATAAAATAATAAATTGCCATTTTTATCAGAAATGGCGGCACAACCTTCTCGCGTGTTTAAAGCTCCATTGGTTAAAGCCGTTGGGATGCCACTATTAAAATCTAAGCCTGCATTTTCGCCAAAATACCAACTATTGGTTTCTTTTTGAGCCACTGCAAGCCAAGGCAGCATTAAGAAAAGCAGTTTTATAAATCTTAACAGTTTCAAACAATTTTAAGCCTTAATGAATGGTATTTATGGTGTGGATTATTTCGCGGATTAAATTAATATCTTCTAGCTGTTTTTTACGGTTTTTGCTACCCGCTACCGATGATGCCACTTCAACTTTTGAAAGGTGTTCGGGATGATTTTCTCTGATAAATTTTTCGAAATCCTGCGCATTTTTAAAGAGGTTAAATTGCTGCTTCTCTCTATCATACACCAAGCCTTTTACCCTTCTTGCAATAGAGGCTGCCATTAAGCCACCCAAAACAGCGGCTTCGGTGCTGGTAAAATAATCTTCAAAATAAATGTATCTGGATCCAATAGTTAATGCCTTGATGTGATAGCTTCCATCATCTTTTAACTGCCCTCTGTCTTCTTTTTCAAAATTTTTTATAATTTGATTCAGATTGAGGTACAAGTGCGTGCCATCTGAAAATGCGAATTCCTTTTTTAGGCGTTCATTGGTAAGCCCGTTGTAAAACCGATGTGAAATGGTATCATTTCCGGTTTTTTTTACAAAAAGCGAAGTAGAATCACTCGGAATTCCTGATTTAAAGGTTTCAAAAGTTTGATAGATTCCTTTTGGATAGTAATGTGAGCTTTGGCGATTGTTTTCTATTGTGCCGTTCTGGCTGTACGCCGTATTTTGAATACACCAGCATACTAATATAAACAATAAGTAATGGTAGGTTGCAGGTTTCATTGCTTGTGATAAAATTTGATACTAATTAACGATAATTTGCAGGTATTGATCTACGGCCATTCGACCGTAAGTTCGAGGTCTAAATTAATTTCAGGGATTGTAAACCTTAAAATGCTTGGTTTTGATGTCACATAATTAGACAATTTTAACTCGCGCTCAAACGGTGGCCCCATTAACAAATCCTGACTAAAAGTACCGTCATCATCAGCCAAACTGAACCATAGCGATAAGGTTGGGTCTATGTACAGATTGGAAGCTGATAAATTCCAGGTTAAATCGCCCTGGTTTTGTTTAACATCAGATTTTAGCCACAGTTTAGACCCCAGATTGCCGTTGGATAGATGTACATTTCTTTTGCTGAGCGAGAAAAAAACATCGGCTAAACGATTGCTATCAGTACTTGAAAATTCGGGATCCCAGGTTTGGTTGATGTTATGGAATGAAAGTACTTTAAGACCTGTTATTTTTATGGCTGTGCCTCTTTGTACGTTGAGTTGAACCGATTTTTCTACTATAGTACCTACCTCGTTGGTGGCTTTTATACTGATGGTTTTGGTACCCACGGTATCAAAATTGAAATACAGGGTAGTAGCAGTTCCTACACCGGAGCTGGTGCCTGCACCTTGAGAAGTTGCAAAATTATCGGTTGATACCTGCAGGTTGCTGATGTTTTTATTGGCTGTAACCGCCACGGTAACCACCTCATCAATGGTAAGGGTATTTTTTTGAGCGGTAAGGTTGACTGTAAAATTATCAAATACAGGGTTTTCCTCTTCTGAAGAACCGCCGCAAGCGATAAGAATACTTGTAACTAGTATATAAAGTGCGTTTTTCATGTGTGTTTTTAATTATTTCTTTTTATTAGTATTTTGTTCTTCATAGATACCATAAATGTTGTTGGAAAATTCTACAAGACCAAAACGAACCAAATTTTCTTTTACATTAAATTCAATAATATCTAATTTAAATTCTTGTTTGTATTGTGGATCCATAACTTTTATATTACTAGGTAGGTATCTCCATTCATAATCCCAAATGTTATAACCATCAATTTTATAAGTATTACCCCCAACAATAAGGGATTTAAAATTCCATTTAGTTTGCACGAATTCTATAATTTTCCTATGTAACTTATTGTTTTAATACTCGTTTTGCATTATAGGCAATCAAATATTCTTTATGATTAATATATTCTTCAATAATACTATTCACTTTAGAACTTTTAAATTTAATTAGATAATCAAATGTAGTTGGTAGTGTATATACATAATAAGGATTTTTATCGTTATTCAATATTCTGAATGAACGGATAGCAATATCAATCATATTATTATCTTGATTTATTTCAAATATTGAAGATGCAATTTTAAGTTTAGTCATTTCATTATTACATATATTCAAAAGTTGTTTTAATGTTGGAACTGATTTTTGAGATTTTAAATATGCTAATGTTTCAACAACTAAAGTATCAATTTCTTGACCAGATTCGATTAACAATTTATCAATAAGTAAATCTTCTAATTGTAGTTTCTCATTTTTTTTTAAATTTTCTATCAAAGGAATATTATTAAAACCATTTCTATGCTTATAATCTCTAGGGGGTATTATTTTATCAATTAATGTATCTAAGCTCATCTTGAATTTATTTATATCTAATATAGACTCCTTTTTGTTTTAATATCGGCAATTCTGTTTTATACCAAATTGATCCAGGTCTAGGATTATTTAAAAATACAGGAACAGAAGCACCATTAGGGACACCTTTTGCCCAAGTTTTAGATAATCTCATCCACATATCTTCAGCATTTCCTTGACCCTCCCAAGGTATATTTTTATTATCAATGAGTTTTTGCAGATTTTTAGCAGCATCAGTCTCACTTAATGTTTGAAAACCTTGTTCTTTAGCTCTTGCTTCCGTACCTTCACCAGAGAAAAAAGCTCGTGATCCTTTATTTGGTTCACCACTCCACCAATTATAATCTCCTTTTCTAGCGTCCATAATGGCACCAGCTCCAGCACTTATGGAACCATATTTAGCACCTTCACCAGCACCTTTCACACCATATTTATGTGCTTCTCTTAAATTACCTGTTAGAGCCGCACCTGTTACGAAACCAGATGCATAACCACCTGCAGTACCTCCAATTCCACCAGTTATTGTTCTGCTTATAAAATGGTTTGCATTTAGCTTTAGACCATTTAATACTGTCCCAATATTTTTGGATGCAAATTTAGAAAATTCACTACCAGCTATACTAGAAATACCTCCTATTAAAGCGCTTTGCCCAATTTCACCTAATGATCCTCCTTGTATTGCTGTAGTTACAGACGAGGATAGTATACCACCAGCGACGACACCTACAGGCCCAAAAAATGCGCCCATGCCTTGTATTGCGCCACCAAGAATTGAATATCCTAAACCACTCAGACTAAAATTTCCACTAATCAGTGAAGATACTGTGTAAATTGCTGCAGATAAAGCAGCTCCTGACGCAGCAGCTATTAAAAAAGGAATAAATAAAAACTCCCCATCAGGGTCAATGTGGGATAATGGATTATTCCACACATAGCCAAACCTGTTAAAGCTCTGTGTATTGTAGGGGTCTTGTATGAAGTTGTCGGGAGAGAGGAACCTACCCAATTTAGGGTCGTACATACGGCCGTTCATGTGGATCAGGCCTACTTCAAAGAAGTGTTCATGGCCGGTATAGCCTCTATTTATCAAAGAACTGTGTGTAAATATAGTGTTTCCGTTAGAATCTATGAACTATCGAGCAGAAATTGGTTTTTGTGTATACTTATTTTTTTCATTATTTTATAATAATTAATGATAACTCCCAAAATTGATAATTTCTATTGTATTTGAAGTATGGTTTTCCCTTACTATTTTTACGGTAAAACCGTAATTTTTTTAATGTATTACTAATTAGCTACCGCTTATCTGCTGTTTCCTTATCAAAAGCTATGAGGTTGCAGTTTTGTTGGAGATGGATGTTTTAAAGTTGTAAGCTATCTTCTGATGCTACGGATACACGAAGTGGTTTTGGGTTTTTTACTAATCAGGTTTTAGGATTTTGATTGTAAATTTCATTATTAAACGTAAAGTAATCCCGAGCATTGCTCGGGTTTATTGTTGGTTATTTTATCAATAAATAAAAAATTAGTAGAATTAGCAATATAATTGTTTGAAAAACAATATAATACCATTGTTGTTTTTTGTACCTTGATTCTATTATTTCAAAAATTAAAACATTGGAAATTAAGAATATAAAAAGTATAAAACTCATAATTAACAATAATAAAGAATTATCTTGAAAAATATATCCTCTAAAAACAATGTCGCAATTTTCCGAAATAAACTCATTTCTCCATATTATAACAATTTTGGCAATATAGATTGATCCAAAAAAGAATAATACATAAACAAAATAATAAATAAAGAATATTTTATTCTTTAAACTGTTTAAATAGTTTATAGTCCCCACGTTTCCTTAAATTTTGTGTCGTATGATATTGAATTCTTTGAACTTGAAATATAAAAGTAATTTATAGTCTTTCCTTTGGCATAGTTAAATTTTAAAGCATCACTGCTTAATTTTATATCTCCAGACTTTAAAGTTTCTATTTTCCAAATGGCGGTTCTACTTGTAATATCTATATCGCTATCCACAAGTTTCAATCCACTATATGTCGACCTGCCCCAAGTAATTTCAGCAGTATTGTTAGATTTTAAAGTAAATGAAGAAATTTTACTTGCAAATTGTTTAGGAACTCCAAAACCTATTAGGTCTCTAGAATCATATTCTTTACCAACTTCGGCTTTAGACATTAAACTCTTTAAACCTTTTGACCATAACTTTTCCTGTTGTTTCTGCTCTATACTATGCATCACATGATTAAGCCCACTTACAACCAACCCCGTAGCAGCTCCTTGCCAGAAATTGCCTTTTGTAAGCGCTGCACCGGCACCGCCGGCAATGGTACCAAAGGCAATCATGCCAACACCACTTTTACCCCATTTACCACCAAGGCCTTGCCACTCCTTACCATTTTCTAATTTACCACCACCATATAAAGAGGAGGCTAAACTACTCAGTGCGCCGCATTATTTGTTATTTTATTCATTAAAAGGAATGTTTAATTTTTTTAATTTATTTTGGATACTTTTATTTTCAGTCACAATAATAATTTTTTCTCTTATTTTGTTAATATTGACATTAATGTTTTTATTTAGAATTTTCATATTAACTTCTAATAAAATCCATTCTTTATTTATCCCTTTATCATCATCCATAAAAAAAAATTTATACAAATCTTTTGAAAAAATTACTATCTTAAATGGTTTAAATTCAAAGTCTATTTCGTCAATTTGAACAAAATCCAAAACTTTATTAAACTCTAATTTAACTAAACAATTATCTAATTCACTTTCAAAAAAAAGTAGAATTTTGCTTAAATATATATAATCAAATACCATAATATATAACTATTTTGAAAACCTCATTATAATTGTTTGACTTTGAGGGGTAATTCCTTTTATAGACCAACCAGTTGGGTCAGTTGTACCTCCTTTATAGTAGCTCCATTTAATACCATTAGCACTTTTAAATCCTTGATTAAGATGAAGATTTTTATCCAAGCACTCAAATTTAAAAATATTGCAGCTTTATAATAACAACAAAACCCATCCGTGACGCTGGGTTTTCTGTTTTTATGGATTAATATAAAGCTTTGAATTCATTTACCTTACCTAATTCTGTTTTAACCCAAGGTAATTTGAAATGTAAAGTTTTTACATTACTTATTTTCTGAATACGATCATTTACTTTTGTCACAAACACAAGGTTTTTCTTAAATATTTTATTTGTTCTTCCTTTATATTCTTCTATCAAAACTTCATTTTTGAAAATTGTATCAATAAAATCAAATACTTCTGATGCTTCTTTATCATCAGCCAAATAACTATCGATAATTTCGTACCAATCTTCAATATTAAAAGATATCCGATTTTCATTCAGCCAAAATACTATATCAAAAGAATAATTGTCAGGAGAATTAAATCTAAATGCTATCAGATTTTCATTATTATCTATAATTTCAAATTTGTTGACACCTATTTTATCATAAATAATATCCAATATTCTAGCATAGAATTGATTGTTCTTTAAACGTGCTAATCTATCCATTCATATATTTTTTAAGGTTTCCAATTTGGAAAATGTATATGTCCTCCTGCAAAATTTCTTAAAGAAGTATTTAATCCTTGTAAAAATTTTGGAACTTGACTCAGATAATTAGGGTGAGCACCCCAAGCAAGGCGTATATTTCGCAATCCAGTAGCGGGATTAAATCCTTCTCCAAGTCTCCACCAATTTCCTTTGTTTAGAGTATTCGAATATTTTAAAACTAAAGAAGCTGATTCTGAGGATAAAATTGAACCGGCTCCTTTAACAGCTATTCCTCCAATAAATCCTCCAGCAATAGTATTATCCTCAGCAATTGCACCTGTAGCCATTGGAAACCCTTTAAAGCCATAGCCTCTAAATCCACCAAGGTCTCTAAATTCTCCTTGAGAAATTGCTCCAATAAACTCAACAGGTTTAGAATCTATAATATTGCCTTTCTCATCATACAGGTAATCGGTAGTATCACCTCCTTTATTGTTTATTTGCTTTCCGTTCTTGTCATAACCGTTGTCATCTCCATCCATCTGATGCATCACATGATTCAGTCCACTAACCATTAACCCTGTAGCAGCTCCTTGCCAGAAATTGCCTTTTGTAAGCGCTGCACCGGCACCGCCGGCAATGGTGCCAAAGGCAATCATGCCAACTTCGCCACCTCCAATAATACCGTTTAACCCTCTTGTTTGTGGCACAAAATTTCCTTCTGCATTTTTATAACCACTACCACCATATAAAGAGGAGGCTAAACTACTCAGTGCGCCACTGGCAAAACCTTGCCAAAAATTGCCGCCACTCATCCTCATAATTTTTTACTTTTAATCAAAAATAATAAAAATATCCTTTGTATTCTATTGCAACTCGAGAGGATTGCTTCGCCAGTCGCTTCGCTCGTGACGGGTGGTAATCTGGGCTAGCCTAAAACTATTAGACAGCCTCTTCTCTATTAAAATTTATTTTTATAAAACAACACGTCTGAAACATTATCTCTGGGGCTATGCATTACTTTATATATATATTAGGGTTATTTATACAATCTTCTAAATCAGGGTATTTTCCTGATTTATATCTTCTCAATGTTTCGATAAATAATGAATCCGAGTATTTTTTTAAATCTTCGCTATTGTAAAAATCAAACATTTTCATCAAACTTAAAGTAGGATTGTGATTATAGTCCTCAAAATGATATTTTTCAAAATAGTCCTTTTTTTTCCATTTTTCGACAATAAAATTGCCTAAAACATCATTATATTCAAAATCATCTCTATTTTCTCTAAAAGAAATTAGTAAACATTTATCATAAACCAATTTAGATTGTGTAACATCTAACAAATCCTTTTTGTCTTTTAATCCATATTTAACTTTCATTTTTTTAATATCATCTTCATAAATACTGATTGCTAAATCTGCTTTTCTATAATTTACTAATTCTTTAATGGAGTTTTCAATATTTTTTTTTAAGGTAATTTGTGTCGAAGTTTCACTTTTTTTAGCATTACAGCTAAAAAGAAAAATCAAGATTACCAGATTGTGATATTTCATAATTTATTATTTTAACAATTTATTATTTGAAAGGAATCCAATTTACAGTTTTCCAATTTTGATAATGATTGGTGCCTAAATTGCCGCGGTAAGCAACATCTACATGTAATACAGAATTTGCACTTCTATATTGAGCTATAATACCTGTAGCCGCAACATCTGATTGTTTATTGGGTTTACTATATGTATATTTCCCTCCGAAACTATTCAAATAATTATTTGTCATTCTTGTTGCAGATGTATAATATCTTAATCCACCACCGCCTAGCCAATCTCCATTTACTGAAAATCCTGACTTATTCATAGCATAACTCAACCTTAAAGCACAAGTATTTCCTTGTAGATCATTATATAGAGCTCCCTTTTTATTATATTCTTGTTCTAGTGGTCCTCCTATTTTTTTTATCAATTGATCCACTGAAACATCCCCTGGCTTCAAGTAGTTATCGTAAATGCTTTTTATTTGCTCTTCTGTAAACCCTTTTCTCTGTAAATCTTCGATACTAGATGCTTTACTCCCCATCTGATGCATTGCATGATTGAGTCCACTAACCATTAATCCCGTAGCAGCTCCTTGCCAGAAATTGCCTTTTGTAAGCGCTGCACCGGCACCGCCTGCAATGGTGCCAAAGGCAATCATGCCAAGTTCGCTACCTCCAATAATACCATTTAACCCTCTTGTTTGTGACACAAAATTTCCTTCTGCATTTTTATAACCACTACCACCATATAAAGAGGAGGCTAAACTACTCAGTGCGCCACTGGCAAAACCTTGCCAAAAATTGCCGCCACTCATCATCCCTTGAAATGTACCGTGTGCCAATGATTGAAATGCAATTCTAACGCCCAATCTGGTAATGGTTAGTGCATATTCTCCTATACCAAATGTAACCCCTCCGCTAATGGCGCCCATAAAGGAAGCTTCGAAGAAGCCAAGTGCCGTAAATGGTACATCTGTTACCAATGCCGTTAGGGTATAACTTGTTGCAGAAACTAGGGCTCCTATTAATACTGCAGTTCCCAGTGTTATTACTTCACCACTAGGATCGATGTATTTAAGCGGATTGTTAAGAACGTAACCGTAACGGTTGTAATTTTGGGTATTATACGGATCTTGCACAAAATTGTCGGGTTGTAAAAACCTGTGTAATACAGGGTCGTACAAACGGCCGTTCATGTGGATCAAGCCAACACTTTGTAGGTGTTCATGCCCGGTATAGCCTCTATCAAAGAACGTAAGTTGCGCAAGGTTGTTGCCTGCCCCATCTTGTACTTTTATCAATTCGCCCCAGGCATCAAACAAACGTTTTTCTATCAACTGTGCTGTTGCATTGGTTATTGCCAGTATAGTGCCTTGATAATCGCGATGTAAATATACATAATTTTGTGTTGTACCATCGCTTTTTAACACTACCGGTGCAGTATACCCATCACCACCAATAAATGTAACAAATTCTACTACACCGGTTGCTGTATTGTGCTTAATTTCCATACTACCCTCTGCAGAATAGTGTTTTCTGAAAGTGCGTAGCATTTTGTCATTTTGCAAGCCACCATAAAACATACTGCTTCTGTCATTACTGTCATTATATGTGAAAATGATTTTATCGATTCCTGTTTCTTCTATTTGTACCGGACTTTTAAAAGCATTGTAGGAAATATTTAGTAATGGTTTATTTTGGTAATGAGTTTGTGCCTCTGGTGTTACCGCTATGGATGTATTTTGGTATGGTTTGGCGGCATTGGTATACTTATAATTTCCTATGTTATTTTGTGTTATTCTTCCTTTATCATCGTAATATTGCTGGCTTTGTTGCCCTTGTGCATTGGTAAACTGAGTTAATCTGTCTAGATTGTCATACTGAAAGGTCTCGTTCCAGTTAAACAAGCTGTTACTACGGTTATTTAAAATGCCTCTTTGCGGATTAAAAGTGGTGTTTAATGTTACTATATTTTCAGGATTTGCCCCTGTTTTATCGTGTTTAAATTGTGTTGGAAAGCCATATTGATCATAGGTGTTAGTTATGGAAATACCATTACCCAAAGTTGCTGCTGTTAATTGCCCCGAAGCATTTACCGTATTAAGTTGCCATAAGAGTTGTTGTGTGGCTTCATCAAGAATTTGCCAATGATATCCGTTTTTATAGGTATTTTTTACCCATTTAATAGACTGTTTATTATTGGCTTTGTTAATAGCCGCATATAGCTCCTTTTCAGGACGACCAAAGGCATCAAATAGAGTTGCTCGTGTAAATTCTGCCAATGGCTTAGTTTCTACGGTTCTCCACAACCTTTTATAGCTATCATACTCATAGGTATAATCTATTGCAATACTTTCTGTATAATCTTCAAATTTGCTTGCCGTGAGCAATTTTGTAGTACTGTCATAAGTGTAGGTAGTCTTAGAATTAGTCAGATCGCCAACAATTGTTTTTTCAACTAATTTTCCTTCGTTATTTAATTTATACGTAGTTGTTCCTTTAGGGGTTATTTCCTGATACGTTTCACCTGTAGGATAGTAAGTATATTGATATATACCTGCTGAAGGATCTGTGAGTTTTGTTTTGGCACCCCATTCATTATATTCCATACTAAGAATAGATCCTTGATAATTAGAGGTTTTTAAATTACCATTTGCGTAATAAGTATAAGTGATTGTACCACCAGGATCAGTAGCAGAAATTACATGCCCATTAGCATTTTTAGTAGAGGAAGTGGTTTTTGTGCCATCATTGGCAGTTACAGTTAAATTACTATAGGTAATTGTTGTTGTAAGTCCGGTTGCATTGGTTGTTGAGCTAACTCTATTAAAATCATCAAAAACGCTAGTATTCCAAAGGGTAGGGGCTCCAGATGCATAGGGTTCACTTTCTCTAAATTTTCTACCCAAAAAATCATATTCTATATTTTTGTACGACCAGGTACCATCAATATTTATACTACCCGATTTTTTTATTCTCCCTAGTGCGTCACTTATTACAATACTGCTACTGCCATCATCACTCACTTGCGTAGTAGTATATTCATTGCCAGTTTTGGAATAAGTATAGTTTATATTTTTACCCAGATAATCTGTTGTTTTCTTAAGCTTACCCCAATTGTCATATTCTGATAAAGCTGATAAACCAAAAGGAGATGTTACTGAAAGTACTAAACCGTATAGCGAATGATACGCATTATTAGTCATGATTAGGCCTTCTACATCTTTGACCGTTTTTACAAATCTTCCTGTAGGGTCATAGGTATATTCAGTGGCTCTTGGAGCTATTGTTGGCGTTGAATAACCAAGTGTACTTATTGTTTTCTTTATTATATTACCATAAGTATCATGTTCAAACTCTTCTACAAGGTATTTTTCTGCAGAAGTATTGCCTTTTTTCATCGTTTTTATTAAACGATTATTTGTATAGAAAAAAGAAGTTGATGTTTCAAAAGTATCACCATATGCATTTATTAACGTATGACTACTTTTCGGGCGACCAATATAGTATGTATTGTTAATACCTGAAGGGTTGTTTTCAAATTCATTCGTAGTAGTTGTCGTACTTTCTAACTGTGAGTTTAAAAAATTTCTTTTGATAGTTTTCTTAGGTAGCAAATACTGAGTTTCATACTCATATTCTATTTCATTTTTTACTCCTGATAAAAATTCTGTGGTTTGTTGTTTACCTATTGTTAAGGTGTAGGCACCATTTAAATAACCAGTATTGAATTCATTAATGGTGCAATTAATATATTGTGTTGGCAAATTGTTAAGTGGGGTTGTTGAAAATGAGAAACTTTCACCCGAATTAATCAATTGAGTATAAGTTCTTTGTGTCGCTCCTCTCCAGTTAGGATTGGCCTCATTTACACTCCATATTTTTGAATCATTCAGATTTTGATACCACGTACTTCTGGCAACTTTATTAAAACCAATTGCACCAAGGCCATGTAAATTGACCACATACCCATGATATCTAAAATCTTGAAATCTAGTAACACCTTCAACCGTATTCTTTAATTGGGATACTAAATTATTAGTGGGCATTCTCTTAATTTCAATATTAGGATAATTTACTGAATTACTTGATGAATAAAAATCATTTAAAGACCCTTGACTATTATTTAATGTAGAAGGAGGTTCCATGGTTTGATATGTTATTTGGTTAACAATATTTCCACCGGATAAGGTTACTTGTTTAAGCAGTACATCAATCGAAACGTCTTTAGTAAAATCTACATATGTTAGCTGATTGTGATGATTTCTAACCATTAACAGTTCTTTATTTAACCCCATATGTTTATAAGCTGAAACAATTGGTATGGGTAAATCTGGAGAACTATCATCATGAATAGATGGAGATTGGTAATCTAATGTGAATTTATTGCCGAATACAAGGGAATTTCCGATATTGTTGACATACGTTGTTACCTTCCATTGGGTATCATGATTATTAATTGTCCACATAGGTTTGTAATAATTACGCCACACACGTACCAAATCTGATTTTCCATCGCCATTTGTATCTAAGGCGTAATATTTGCTAGAATGATTACTTAAATTATAATAAGTTCCCGAATCAGGCCAATATTCAACAATATGATGGGATTCTTTAACGAAGAAAGAACCACCATTAGGGTTAGGGTTGCTATAATAAATATGCCAAAGGGTTTGGTCTTTTCCTCCAGTAGAATCGGGCAGTAAAAGGTCAACTTTACCATCTCCATTAAAATCACCTAATAAAATTTGTTTTTGATAATTATAGGTATCAATGGTGCCTGAACCAATCACTTCTATTTCATTCCAAGGAGAATAATTTAACTGTTTAAATGTAATAATTTTATATGTTTTATTTGTATCAATTGATAATATATCGGATTTACCATCACCGTTAAAGTCGGCCACAAACCTAGTTACTGAACCCGTACCTGAATAAACATTCTCACCTGAATTTAAAACTTGAGAATTATTAATTTTATGAAACCCCTGAGATCCTAAGACACTGGATGCACCTGGATTTAAATCCAAAATATAATGAGCTGTACCTGTTGTATATTGCTGTATACTACAGAACTGACAGTTACCATAAGGTGTTTCAATTAAAGTTTCAGTAGTAATAACCCGTTCATTTTCATAACGTTCTATCAATACCTCACTAATTCCATCTCCGTTAAAATCACCCTCCAAATAGTTGGTTGAAAGGCCAGGAACAGGTATAAGACATCCTGTAGGCATGCCACCACAAGCATAGTAAGGATCTTCATCTAGAAACTGATATGCATATTCTGTTGTATTAATAATTGAATTATCAATATAAATAGTCTTTGTAAAATCATTTGTTAAAGAACCATAAGAAATGTTATAATAATTAAACTCAGTTCTATTATCAAAATTTTCTATATGAACAATAGAATTGTGTTGATTTAATTTATTTTCATTTGTAATGGTTGCCGTTATTTTTCGTTTTTTATCAGATGTAAATGGGAGATTTATTATTGAACCACCCATTGTATTTTGAAATAAGTTAGTAAAAAGTTTATTATTGGTAGTAAAATCAAGGCGGCCATCACCGTCAAAATCACCTGAGAGCTCAATTTCATCGAATTCTAAATTATTATAATAAGTAGTTAAATATTCAGAGCCTTGAATAGTTGTTTGAGTATTGTTATATTCAAAAATAATAGGATTTGCAGGTTCACCAGCCCCATTAAATTCTTGTATTTGAGTTACTTTTTCATAACCCAATTGTGAATCCGCAGTATGAGTGAGTTGATATTTTCTAAATAACTGATTATTAGTCCTTACTTCAATATTATCTAATAAGATTACTTTTTCATGTTTTACTCCATTTATGTATGCAAACTCAACTCTATTAGCTAATTTATAATTAAACAAAATAGAATTCAAAGGTATTTGACCATTGATGTTGGAACTAAATTTTATTTCACTAATACTCAAACTTTTATTCCATGGGTTGTTATAATGGTATGTTATATAGTTTCCATCAGTATCTTCAAAACGAACAATATAAAAAGCAGTTAGATCTGTTCCATTCATCCCACCAAAATTACCATACCAAGAGCGAGAGCCATCAGGTGCAGTAACAATAAAATAACGATTTACACCACTCCCTTTTAGTTCAATTTTAGTATTGCTCTGAACCTCTGTCTGATATATAGAACCATCATTCCAATAGCTTCCTGATTGAAGAATTAATCTTAAACCATCAAAAGCCAACATATCATTATTATCAAAATCTACTCCATCTACATAACCATCAATGTCTTTTCTGGTTGCAATCCTACTTATATTTGAAATGGAGTTTATTGACCAACCTTGGCCCGCAATTCCACCTAATTGACCACTAACATATACTAAATTTACTACCGGGGCAACATCTCTTAAGCTTGGAGGCATTGCAATTGGTATAGTATAAACAGCTTGGCCAGAATTTGAAATTTCCAATGTACCTTGTGTATCATGAAAATTTTGAGCTAAATTGAAATTTGTAATTAATAAAGCGATGATAAAAAAGATTCGTTTCATTGGGATGATTTTTAAATTTTAATTATTTTGATAGCTTTACTTTCACCATTGGTATAAAATAAGACAACAGAATAAACACCCGATTGATATTCTGAAAAGAATAACACATTACTATCTTTTAACTCTAAATTTTTGTATGTCTTTAATAATTGACCATTAACGGCATAAACATTTATGTATGACACAAAATTCTTATTAACTAGCTGCCATTTGAGATATAAAGTTTCTTCAACGGGGTTTGGATAGTAGGAAATAACATCGCCCTCAAAAAAATTTAACAAATTTTTTTCTACTGATTCTGAATTTATTTGGCTTTCAGCAATTCGATCTGGAATGGGACAATTAAGACATAATTGTCTCTTAATCTGATTTCCGGACTGATCATACTCAAAAATCATTTTATTTTGACCTGTAATAATTAATGGAAGTAGATTTATAATTATTATGAAGAGGTATAATTTCATCTATTTTAAATTTAGATGTAAAAATGACAATTTTAATTTTATTATTATTACGGTTTTCCCTTACTCTTTTTACGGTAAAACCGTAATTTTTTTAATGTATTACTAATTTGCTACCGCTTATCTGCTGTTTCCTTATCAAAAGCGATGAGGTTGCACATGGAACGGAGCCGGGAGCGGACACGATTGCCGTAGTACTCTTCTAACTCTGTGGCTGATAAGTTGGTGGTAATGTGGGTGACGACCCTTCGACTGGGATCGGGGAGACAGAACAACTCATAGCGTGAAAGTAAAATTTCTGCCATGATGTTGCATTCATTGCCGTAGTATTTGAGATTGCGTTCTGTTCCGAGGTCGTCAAAAGCGATGTTTCTTCGGATTTGTTGTCCGGTGATTCCTTTACTATACCTTTGGATGACTTCAAAACCGTCTTGGATCAATTCAAAGCTGATTTCTCTGGAAGTGGTTAAAAGGTATTTCTTTTCTGGTACTGCTATTAGTTTCATGAGTTCCAGTAAAGTTGTTTTTCCGCAGCCTATTGGTCCGGATAGCATAATGCCTTTTGTGAGGTCGATATCGTGTTCTTTGGCTTTTTCTTCGTTGTTGGTAAAATAATAAAGCAGTTTTAAAATGAGCGGCACGTCCTCTTTTCTTATATAGAAACTTTGACCGAATCGTTCTTTTCCTTTGAATTGAAGGTAATTGAGGAGGTGGAGGTAATTGAATTGGGTTGGGTTTTCTTGTGACATGGTTGATAGGTTTGTTATTGAATGAATTATATTTCATAATTCTTTTTTGCATCGCCCAAAAAAGAATCAAAAAAGTCTAGACTGCTTAATAAAGTTTAGAAAATCTACGGAATGACCCGCCACCGATAAAAAGAACTCTCCCGATTTCATCGGGATCAAACAGCTTTTTATCGTTAGGCAATTACCCTGCTTCCTTGATTTTTACAACTTTCTTAAGATGTCCTTTATTTGTCTTCATAGTTTTTTACTTAATGCTTTTAGCTTATAGCCTACTGCCTACAAGGGTTCTGCATAGTTTTTGTCTTTGTTGACGTGGAGGTTACCGGGGCCGGTTGACTTGG
>JAGXRT010000005.1 GCA_018335575.1 Bacteroidota bacterium
ACCTCGGCACCGAACAAGCCCTCAAATACTTCGGCAACGAAACCAACGTCATGGCCGAAATATTGTTAAGCCGCTACGACCTCTACATCCAAAACGGCTTTACTACCCACATCACCACCAACCTCTCCGCCACTGAAATCGAAGACGCTTATGGTAACCGTGTCCGTTCCCGTTTAAAAAAAATGTGCAACCTCATCGCTTTTGACAAGGACACTGCAGATAAACGCTAAAATGAGCGTTGATAATCCTAATAAAAAACCCTCCCGAAAATTGCTTAAAATTGAGGGAGGGTAAAATTGCTATGAAATAGCCCTTTGAATAAATTCAAATATAAGAATTACTTAACCTAAAAGGGCTATTCTATATGACTTTTATAAAACAATAAGAGTTGGCAAATAAAAAAGAAAAAGTTTACAAAGCTGTAAACTGATGTTCAAATATAGAAAAACTATGATTTAATTAAACAAAAATTAATATTTTATTTTCGATTGAATATACCTAAAAATCTACCTCACAACTTTTTATAAGGAAACTCATGATAAAAGATAAAAATTCATAAAAAAAAACTATGGCATATTTATTTGTTAAACCTTTTGGCTTTTGAGCCAAATCTTTATATTCGTAACGCTTACAAAAGAAAATTGCAAAGGATTCTATGAAATATGCACAAAAGATTGCCCATTCAAATTCTTATATGGTTTTAAATGGTTTAAATGGATAAATTTAGGGTAATCATAAGAAAATAGAAAATAGACATACAAACATTAAAAATACGCTTTTAATTAACGATAAAAGACAATGAGCATAAACATTTTAAAATACGAATCAGACATTTGGAAAACAGCCGATTTATTAATTGGTGCAGGTATTAAGCAAAGTGATTTTCCAAAATTTATGATGCCCTACTTTGCCCTTTTAATGGTGGAGAGTAGATTAATAAGAGAAGCAAAAAGATTAGAGGAAGAAGTTGGCAGAGACAATATCGAGGACTTTGTAGAAATGTTCCAATTGGAAGGCTTGGGCTATAATGATTATGTGATTCGTAAAAACAAGTCTTTAAAAGACATCTGCAAAAACGATAAAACCTTTGATGTTGACTTTCACAGTTACTTAAAATCATTCGACCCGGAAACGAAATATTTGTTAGGTGTAGATAAAGGAACAGAAGAAGAAAAATTCTTAGATATTTCTGGCATAAGCGGTCAGCTTAAAAAGAAGCGTATCTTATTTGAAACCGTTAAGGTTTGGAGCGAAATTGATTTAACTCCTTTTGACAACTCCGAGATTACAACACTTGAAGAACACATCAAAAGAAAATGGGCAGATATATCTGCCGAAACAGCAGGAGAGCAATATACACCTGATGATATTATTTCATTGATAACTGAATTAATTGTTACCAAGTTTGAAGATAATGGCAAATTCTTGACCATATATGATCCAACTTGTGGTGGAGGAAATCTACTTTTTGGAGTTGAAGATAAAATCAAATCGGATTTACCCTCAAGACCAACAGCAACCTATGGGCAAGAATGGAACGATACTTTATTTGCTTTAGCTAAAATTGAAAGTAGGTTTAGAAAAGATACCTATATAGAGTATGGTAATACTATTACCGAGATTGGTAAATTCTACGATAAATTTTTCAATATAGCAGTTGCAAATCCGCCTTATGGCGTTGATTGGAAAGGTTATGAAAAAGATGTAAAAAACGACAGTACAGAAAGGTTTATCGCTTTGCCTTCTATTTCTGATGGGCAATTTCTTTTTACGCAGCATATTTTATACAAACTCAATGAAGATGGCTTTGCAGTTGTTGTTCACAACGGTTCAACCCTTTTTAGTGGTGATGCAGGTAGCGGAGAAAGCAATATCCGTAAACACTTTTTTGAAAACGATTGGGTGGAAGCTATTATTCAAATGCCAACGGATGAATTTTTCAATACAGGCATCTACACTTATTTATGGGTGTTCAATAAAAACAAACCGGCAGACCGTAAAGACAAAGTTATCCTTATCAATGCCAGTGATTTATACGAACCTCTTAAAAAGAGCAAGGGTAAAAAACGTAAACAAATGAACCTTGATAACCGCAAGGAAATTGTTAAGGCTTTTACAGAGTTCAAAGACAATTCCTTTTCTCGGGTTTTTGATAAATGGCATTTCTACTACAACAAACAAAGCATTATGCTTACCAATGTAGATGAAAACGGAAAGTATATTGAAATGCCAACCAAAGTAAACCGAGCAGGCGAAACAGTAGAAGAAAAAAGCATCAAGTTATTACCAACTAAGCTAATTGTAAATTTGGATACTGAGCCTGTCGAAGTAACAGATTTTGAAATTACATCTTTTGATAAAGCTAAATACAAATCATTAGAAGACTATTTTAATGATGAAATTAAACAGACCATTTCTGAAATAGATTCTAAAGAGCAAGATGTAAAAGTATTTACTAAAGAGGCGACCTACTGGTACGACCAAGACAAGGAAACAATCATTGAAGAAATAAAAGGTAAAAAAACCGAGTTAGGCTGCGGTAAAATTGTAATTAAGTCTGCCTTTAAAAAAGCCACCAAAACCAAAGACGCCAGTATTGCTATTACAGTTGAGTTGACTAAAGATTTACAAAAAGATTATGAGATTATTCCTTTCAGTCCAGATGAAGACAAAAACCAACAAACTATTGCCGATTTTATGGCAAAATACATTACCCGACCTTTTGAGTATGTAGATAATGTAATAGGCGTAGAACTCAATTTTAATAAAGTGTTTTATGTTCCTGAAAAACTAAGAACGATTACAGACATACAGGCTGAAATAGATAGTTTAGAAAATGAATTGACTAACCTTGAAACGAGCCTTAACCTATGAAAAAATTAAATAAAATAATAAAAGGCGAGTTCGACAAGACCTTTAAAAATCAATTATTCACTTGTCAAAATGAATTGGGCTTATGAGAGAGTATGATTCGTATAAAGATAGTGGAATTGAATGGTTGGGAAAAGTACCTGTTCACTGGTCGGAAAAAAGGCTAAAGGAGCTTGCTACCATTTTTGGTGGTAAGGATTACAAGCATATAGTTTCTGATGATGGGCTATATGATGTAATTGGTTCAGGTGGTTCGTTTGAAAAAGCTACCGAATATTTATATAATAAAGAATCTGTTTTATTGGGTCGTAAAGGCACAATTGACAAACCATTATACGTCAATAGAGCATTTTGGGCTGTTGATACTATGTATTTTACAAAAATTCCCAGTTATACTCACGGCAGGTATTTTTTCTATTTGTGTACTACTATTGAATTTGGGTACTATAAATATGGTTCAGCTTTACCAAGTATGACTCAGGGTGATTTGAATAGAATACTATTTTTCACACCTGCTTTAAAAGAACAAACCGCAATAGCCCAATACCTCGATACGAAAACCCAAGTCATAGATAAAAAAGTAACTCTTTTAGAAAAGAAAATTGGGTACTACAAATTGCTACGGAAAAGCATCATCAATGAAACAGTAACTAAAGGGTTGGATAAAACCGTAAAGCTAAAAGATAGTGGCATTGATTGGATAGGACAAATCCCTGAGCATTGGGAGGTTATTAGATTAAAAGAAATAGGAAACATTGAAACAAGTAGCGTAAATAAAAAAATTGAAGAAGATGAAGATTTAGTAAGTCTTGTCAATTATATAGATGTATATAATAATCCCAACAAAGAAATTTGGAATAGGGATGATTATATGCAAGTTAGTGCTAACATAAAACAAATTCAAAGTAAAGTCTTGCAACAAGGTGATGTTTTATTTACCCCAAGTTCAGAAACAATAGAAGATATTGGAGTATCATCTGTAGTAATGGAAAATCTCAAGAACACACTTTATAGCTACCACGTCCTGAGATTAAAGTTTAACAAGAAAATATATTTGAATTTTAAAAAATATATGCTCAATAATGACTTTGTGCAATATTATTTTAGTCATTCAGCAACGGGCACAACCAGAAAGATTTTAGGTTTAAATACGTTTTATAATCTTAAAGTTTTAGTGCCACCAAGTATTGAAGAACAAACCGAAATCGCCACCTATTTAGACCATAAAACACAGACCATTGACAAGATAGTAGGCAATATCCAAACCCAAATAAACACCTTAAAAGAGCTACGCAAAACATTAATTAATGATGTGGTTACAGGTAAAATAAAAGTAGTAGAATGAAAGAATTAGACTTACAAGATAAATATTTAATCAACTTCTTTTGTGAAAGACCTGACGGTCTTCAGTACAAAGAAGCTAAGGCAAATACAGTTTCTTCCAACTTCTTTGTAATGGAGGATTTGAAACAATTCATTTCAGAAACCTCATTAAACAAAGCCAACTACAAAAAGCTACTCAAAAAATTTGATTCTGAAAAATCCTTATTAGAAGCATTTACAGATTTCTTAGATGAAAAAATAAAGTCATCTATGAATATGGCAATCTTTATCAATACCAATAAGTCCGTAACCTTTGAGGGGGTAAAATTGCATCTTTTCTACCCAAGTGGTAGTGAAATGGAAGAAGATAAACTATTTACCCAAAATGTGTTTTCAGTTGTTCAAGAATTACCCTATTCATTTAAATATGATGGAAAACAACGGTTTTCATTTCGTCCAGACCTTTCATTTTTTCTAAATGGTATTTACTTAGGATATAGCGAACTTAAAAGTAATTGGACAAATCAAACGGCAATTAAAAACGGTCGGAAGAAAGTATCTAAAGACTATCTAAATGCAGTACAAGAATACTTGGAAATTGCAGACAAGAACGATTTATCTCAAACCATTAGAAAAGATTTCCTAAAGGTGTTTGAAAAAGCTATCCACATAACAGCAACAGACCTTTCAGAAACTTTTGTGATTCGTAACATTTCAACATTATTTGACGACATCAAAGCGGGTGTTACCAATGGTAGCTATGATTTTGAACAATACGAAAAGAAGTTTACAAAAGAGTTCAAAACCTATCCATTAAGGAATAAAGAAGCATCTAAAACAGAACGATTTGAAGAAGTGTTCAAGGCTCTGTATGATAAAAAGATGATTGAAAAAGAGATACTTTATTACAATTTCATTGAAAGGGATCTAATCAAAAAAGAAGGTAGCAAAACTAAAGAATACAAGCACAATGATGGTCGCTTAATCAGCCCAAGACCAAAGCAAAAGTTTGGTACAGATAAAGTATTAGCCAAGATGGAGGAGTTTTTAACACACGAAAATGACCCTAACTATTTCATCAAGAAGTTAGAAAAAGAGCTAAAAGCAAAAGGATTAGGAGAGGCTCAAACACAAGACCTGATTAACAAAAGACTTAAATATCAGAATAACAAAACTGTTTATTCCTTGCTACTTCAATATGCAGCAGGTTTTGGGAAAAGTAATATCATTGGTTGGACTGCCTTACAACTTAAAGACCTTAGAAAAGACGGTGAGTATATTTATGACAAAGTAATGTTGGTAGTTGATAGACTACAACTTCGTGACCAGTTAGATTCTAAAATGCACAATATGAATATCCAAAAGGGAATGTTTATAGAAGCAGACGACCGTAAAAGTTTCATTGATGCTTTAAGTAGCGATAAAAGAATAGTAGTAGTCAATCTTCAAAAGTTCTCAGCAGTCGACAATATCTTAGATGAAACAGCAGTAAAGAAACTGGCAAAACTTCGTATTGCATTTTTGATAGACGAAATACATAGAAGCAACAGCGGTACACAACACGAAGAAATGATAAGCGTTTTTGACGAACTACAAAGTAGTTTTGATAAGAGCAAAGAGTACAAAAAAAATCAAACCAAGAAAAACCTAATAGTCGGTTTTACTGCAACACCCAGCGACCACACTTTAGCAAGGTTCGGAGAATTTAATAAATATGCAGAAGCAGAAAAAATATGGATTCCTTTTGATAGCTATACAATGCGAGAAGCTATTGAGGATGGCTATATCCTAAACCCAATTAAAGGTATAGTGCCTGTTTCAGCTAAAATGTATTTCGAGATACCTGAAAATGATTTAGAAGGTTTTGAAAATGATTTTGGTTATGATGAAATTCCAGACAACACAGATACCGGGATAGATGAAGAAGGTAAGAAATATGCCATTAGGAAAAAGAAAATCTATTTAAACACACAGCGTATTGAAGCAATATCAAAGTTTATTGCAGAACGATTGGTGAGTAGTGTTTACCACAATATCAGAGGAACAGCAAAAGCAATGCTTTCAGCATCTTCCATTCCGGCAGCTATTAAGTACAAAGGTTTTATTGACAAGTATTACAAAGAGTTAGTTAAAGACAAGAAATATGATAGATTTGCGGAAGCTCCAATTTATATCGTTTATTCAGACAGTCAAGAACATAAAAGTTGCAGTAGTTTAAATGATGGTTTAAATGAAAAAACAGTACTCCAAAATTTCAAATTGGCTAAAAATGGAATTATCATAGTAGTTGACAAACTACAAACAGGTTTTGATGAACCCAAATTGCATACTTTGTTCTTGGATAAAGAAATAAAAGGTATAAATGCCATTCAGACCATTTCAAGAGTAAACAGAACAGCCAAATACAAGAACGATTGTAAAATAGTTGATTTCTCTTATAAGAATGTCAATGTAAAAAACATCAAAGCAGCATTTGAACATTTTAGCAATGTAGTAGTTTCCGATTTTGACCCATTAGGTGATGAAGAAAAACTCATTGAATTATTAAAATCACTTTCAACTAATAGTATTTTCAAAACGCATTTCCCTGCGTTTAAAAGCTATCATAATTCAAACCCTGATATAAATTTAATAATTGGTATTGAGGATGCTTTAGATGCGTTTATTAAAGGTTCAAAGGCAGATGCTAAGAAAATAAAAGATGATGTCTTACAGTACTTTAAAATCCTTAATCTTATAGAGTTTGTAATAGACTTAGACCCCAAATTTAGTGAAAGCCTATTTATTGAGTTTTGGCGTAAATACAATATGCTTTATAACCAAATCAATAAGCAATCTGAGATTATAGATGATGTTGAAATTTACTTTGATAACAGAATAGGTATTATAGCACCAATAGAGCCAAAGGACAAGGGTAGTAAACCTAAAAACCCATCTCCAACGAGCACAGACCAACCTAATAAATACAAATACAATATTCTGAAAGTAATAGAAAAACGTAACCAGGAAGAAGAAGCGATTGAAGAATTGATTGCAGCGTTTGAAAAGAAAATATCGTCTTTTTTTGATTTCATCAAAACAGATGATAACGGCCAAAGATTAATTGCTAAAATCAAAGATGAAGGTTCAGCATTTTCACAAGACGAAATTTATGCTGATTTTACAAAACTATACAGGAAATATACCATTAAAAATAAAGACTTGGGCGATTTCTTTGTACGTGAAACAAAAGATATTCTAAACCAATTGTGTGATGATTTTGAAAGGACGTTAGATAAATCATATCCAATAATTAATGTCGATGCTAATTTATCTAAAGCAGCAGAACCAAAGGAATAAATAAAATATGGGAGATAAAGTACACAGCATAAATAGCCAAATCGAAAAATTCAAAGAGCGTGAATTAGATCTATCTTGTTATGATGAAGCCAAACTCAAAGAAATCCTCCTTGATATAGGTTATTACAGGTTAGGGTTTTATTGTCATTACTACTTTGACAAAAAGGCAAATAAGTTTTCAAGTGAAGTTAAAATTTCAGATATAATTAACGTTTATTACCTCGATATCGATTTAAAATATCTTCTTTTAAAATACATTAACCGTATTGAAATAAATTTTAGAACAAAACTGATTTATTATATTTCAATGAAATATAAAGACAATTCAAGATGGTATGTTGATGATACGATAATGGATTCAGAAAGTATTATTGCCTTTAAGAATAACGTTTATACACAAAATTTTAAACAGGATAATTTAACATTAAAAAATCATCACATTAATCATCCTGATGATGATTTTGCTCCATGTTGGAAGGTTTTTGAATACCTAACTTTTGGTGCAATAATTACTATTTTTGGCAATATTAAAGATCAGTCAGTTAAGCAAATTATTGCAGATAAATATGGTGTTAGAGATTTAAACAAATTTTTCAGATTTTTACATACGGTTAGACAGGTTCGAAACATTTGTGCTCATAGTGGTGTCCTTTTTGATTATACATTGCCATTAAGTGTTAATTCAATACCACAGATATCCTATAACAAAGGAGATCGAAATTCCTTAGATGCATCAATAAAAGTAATAGGTTTCTTTGTTCAAACCATTTCAGAAAATAGATTTAATGATTTTAATAAGGATATCAAATCCTTCTTTGATGATCGGAAAAAAGACCCCATTTTAGCAGCTGTTATAAGGGATCATATAAAATATTTAGACTAAAGCATTATATATTTAGAAAATATATGTATATTTGTACTATCAAAGTGCCTCTATAGACGTTTGCTCTTTAGGTGCACTCTAAAAAAATATTCAAGCTCGGTTTTTAATCGAGCTTTTTTTATTGTTCTTTCTATCTTATATTCTGGTTGTCAACGTTTGACATTGGTACTCGTTTAATGTCCATTAAATCTTTATAAAACTATATTCCCCCAACAAAAAAAAGCCATCCCCCAGAATGGCTTTATACGCTTAATAGATTGCAAAACCAAAAGTGAAAATTGCTATGAAAAAGAAAAAGTATGTGGCTTTGCACCACTAAGATAAGCAAAAATCATTTCACCACACCAAATACTTATCAACCAAAACACTAGAGTTAATAACAATTTGTAGTAATTGAAGGATTTCCAGAAATAGCTGTAAATCCTAATATGTAAACTCTTTTTAGGCCAGCATAGGCGCACAAACTTTGAAACAAATGAAGGTTTTTCAGAAATAGCTGTAAATCAAGCGGAAGTGCGTTCCGATTTATCGGAAAAGAGCATGCAGCACCGATTTAGCAGCGGTTCGACGAAGTCGAAATTTCATTTAAAACCTTCTTGAATTTTTGATTCTTTTGTTTCAAGACAAAAGAATAAGAAGAAAACGAATTGCGATTTTGTCTTGTTTTGTCTTGCTTTCAATACCAAACCCCACTGGCGCTCGTTTGCAACGAGTGCCTGCATATAAAAGGTCAGCTAAAATAAAGCGTTTGTAACCCCACTGGCGCTCGTTTGCAACGAGTGCCTGCATATAAAAGGTCAGCTAAAATAAAGCGTTTGTAACGCGGGTAACGCAACTAACATGGAAATGGAGTACTGTGCACCCCCACTGGCGCTCGTTTGCAACGAGTGCCTGCATATAAAAGGTCAGCTAAAATAAAGCGTTTGTAACGCGGGTAACGCAACTAACATGGAAATGGAGTACTGTGCACCCCCACTGGCGCTCGTTTGCAACGAGTGCCTGCATATAAAAGGTCAGCTAAAATAAAGCGTTTGTAACGCGGGTAACGCAACTAACATGGAAATGGAGTACTGTGCACCCCCACTGGCGCTCGTTTGCAACGAGTGCCTGCATATAAAAGGTCAGCTAAAATAAAGCGTTTGTAACGCGGGTAACGCAACTAACATGGAAATGGAGTAC
>JAGXRT010000006.1 GCA_018335575.1 Bacteroidota bacterium
ATAAAATATCAGCTTGTGAAGTTATTTGAGCTGCTTTTTCAAGCATGGGTACCATTTCACCAAACCAAACAATATGGGGTCGTAATTGCGATTTTTTTTCACAATAATCGCCGATTTTAATATCTGTTTTACAGTCATATACTAAGCATTCATCAATTGTACTCCTAGATTTTAAAAGTTCTCCATGTAAATGTAAAACCTTTGTGCTACCCCCACGTTCGTGTAAATCGTCAACATTTTGAGTGATAATAGAAACATCATAGCGCGTTTCGAGTTTTGATAAGGCAAAATGGGCTTCATTTGGAAATACTTCTAATAACTGCTTTCTACGTTGGTTGTAAAAATCTAAAACTAAGGATTGATTATTGTACCATCCTTGAGGCGATGCAACTTCGTAAATATCGTGACCTTCCCACAAACCATCAGCATCGCGAAATGTCTTAAGTCCACTTTCTGCACTAATTCCAGCTCCGGTTAATACTACAATTTTTTTCATTTTTTAATTACACGTTGAATGGTTGCTATAGAATCGCAATTTTCTATAACCAATGACAATTTAGTATCATTTAAAAAAGTGTTTACCCAATAAGATTTACATGGTATTGCTTTTGTATTACTTTTTGAAAAGTCTACATCGGCTTTATCAAGTAAGTTTACCACGGTTAGTGAATCTATGTTATATTCAATTAAACTGCGTTTTGCCTGAGAAGAAATTTCAATCTTTTTGCTTTTAAGATCTTTTATAACGCGTGCTTGAGGTAAATAATCAAACGAAGCATCTTTTTTGCTCCAAATAAAAAAAACTACTATTGCGCCTACAATAAATCCAAATCCATAGTAAATAATACGTTTTTTTAAATCCACTTCTTATAAAATTAATAAGTTTATATCTCTAAACGGTAAATTAAACCAATCTGCAACCGATTTATTGGTTAATATTCCATGATAATAATACATTCCTTTTCGTAAACTCATATCAAATTTTAAGGCATTTTCAAATCCTCCTTCTTCGGCAATATTTAATAAATAGGGGCTAAATATATTGCTTATAGATAAAGATGCAGTTTTAGAATAGCGCGATGGTATATTAGGCACACAATAGTGAATAACACCGTGTTTAATAAAAGTGGATTCTGTGTGTGATGTTAAATCAGAAGTTTCAAAACATCCGCCCCTGTCAATACTTACATCAATAATTACTGCACCATCTTTCATGCCTTCTACCATGGCTTCTGTTACTAAAATAGGAGAACGAGTTTTTCCTCTAACAGCTCCTATGGCTACATCACATCGTTTTAGCGCTTTAGATAAAGTTTTTGGTTGTATGGTTGATGTGTACACCATAGTGCCTAAGGTATGTTGTAAATGGCGTAGCTTAGAAATGGAATTATCAAATATTTTAACCGTTGCACCAAGTCCTAAAGCGCTTCTGGCAGCAAATTCACCAACAGTTCCGGCACCAATAATAACTACTTCGGTAGGAGGAACCCCACCAATATTTCCCAGTAATAAACCACTGCCTTTATGTGTATTGCTCATCAATTCACCTGCAATTAAAATTGATGCAATTCCTGCAATTTCACTTAAGGATTTTACAACCGGATATTGGTTTTGTTCATCTCTTATAAAGTCAAAAGCTACTGCAGTTATTTTCTTAGCAGCAATAGCCTCAAAATAGGCTAGATTTTGTGTTTTAAGTTGCAGCGTAGAAAATAATAAGCTTTGCGGTTTCATCATAGCAATCTCTTCCAAGGATGGAGGAGTAACTTTTAAAATAATGTGACATTCAAAAACCTCATTTTTATTGTTGGTAATTTTAGCTCCGGCATTTGAATATTCCTGATCAGAGAAATTTGCTCCTTTACCTGCATCTGCTTCTATAATAATACGATGCCCTTGATTGGACAAGGCATTAACCGCATCGGGTGTTAAACAAATACGTTTTTCTTGTAGATAAATTTCTTTTGGTATGCCAATAAAAAGCTCGTCCTTTTTCTTTGAAACTTCGAGTTTTTCTTCTTGTGGCAATAACTGACTTTTACTAAAAGGAGATACCGGATTACCCATAGTGTATTATTTCTAGACAGCGTTCGTTTTCGCTAATGATTTCGATGTTAACTTCTTGAAGTTCTAAAGGTAGTAAATTTTTTATTTTATTTGGCCATTCAATTAAACACCAGGCTCCGCTGTCAAAATACTCTTCAATTCCCATATCCATTGCTTCTGTTTCATTTTCAATTCTATAAAAATCAAAATGATATACTGTTAAATTTGCAGGTGATTGGTATTGGTTAACCAATGAAAAAGTTGGAGAACTTGTTCCTTCATTAATTCCTAAGATTTTTACAATTTCTTTTATTAAAGTGGTTTTACCAGCACCCATGGCTCCATTAAACGTAATTATTTTACTTTTAGATTGGTCAATAATGGTAGCAGCAACTTTAGTTAAGTCTGATAAATTGTATGTTATTTTCATATGTACTTATCCTATTTAGGAGCAAATATAGCACAAGGAATTATCATTTCCTCTAAAGAAATACCTCCATGTTGATAGGTATTTTTATAATAATTTACATAATGATGGTAATTGTTAGGATATGCAAAAAATAAATTTTCTTTAGCAAAAATAAAAGAACTGTTCATGGATAAAGATGGTAAGAATATTTCAGACGGATTTTTTTCTGCGTAAACATCATTGGTGTCATACGATAAACTACGGCCTGTTTTGTATCGTAAATTGGAACTAATTTCTTTATCGCCAATAACTTTAGTAGGATTTTTACAATTTATACTTCCATGGTCTGTGGTAACAATAAGTTGCATACCTAATTGCTGTGCCTTTTGAATAATTTCTATTAATGGAGAGTTGTTAAACCAACTCAAAGTTAAAGATCTGTATGCTTTATCATCGCCAACTAATTCTTTGATAACTTCCATTTCGGTTTTAGCATGTGATATCATATCTACAAAATTATAAACCAATACTGTTAAATTATTGTCTTTATACGATTTAAAGTTTTCTGCAGTTTGTTTGCCTGCTTTTAAGTTGGTAATTTTAATAAAATCGTGTTTAATGTTTATACCAGAACGTTTTAAATTTTCAATTAAAAATTCATTTTCATACAAGTTTTTAAGACCTTCATCTATATCATTTTTCCAATATTGAGGATATTTTTTTTCCATTTCTGATGGTAATAATCCAGAGAATAAGGCGTTTCTGGCATATTGGGTTGCAGTAGGTAAAATGCTGTAAAACATTATTTCTTCCTCCTTTTTGTAATATTGATTTATTTTAGATTCGATTATTCTAAACTGATCGTACCTTAAGTTATCAATGACAATTAACAGCGTATTTGTTGATTTTGACAATTTAGGAAAAACAACATCTTTTAACAGCGTATGCGATAAATTAGGTTTATCTGAACTTGTAAGCCATTTTTTGTAATTTTTCTTAATAAACTTAAAAAACAAACCATTAGCTTCTAGTTTTTGACTCTCCAAGATTTCTGCAAGTGACTGGTCTGTAATGCTTTCTAATGATAATTCCCAGTAAATCAATTTTTTATATAAAGATATCCACTCGTCAAAAGAATTAACCATAGCTAATTCCATCGCAATTTTTCGAAATTCTTTTTGATAATTAACCGATGTTTTTTCGGTTACTAAACGCGAATGTTCCAAGGTTTTCTTAAGCGATAATAATATTTGATTTGGATTTACCGGTTTTATTAAATAATCAGAGATTTTAGCGCCAATGGCTTCTTCCATTATCATTTCTTCTTCGCTTTTAGTAATCATTATTACCGGTAGGTTTGGTCTTTTTTCCTTAATCTCGTTCAAAGTTTCTAATCCGCTTAGTCCGGGCATATTTTCATCTAAGAAAACAACATCAAATAACTCATCACCAATTAATTCAACAGCATCAGTTCCATTGGTACATGTAGTAACAGAATACTCTTTTTTTTCAAGAAACATGATGTGCGGTTTCAGCAAATCAACTTCATCATCAACCCAAAGTATTTTTATATGGCTCATTATGTTATATTTGTATAACTAATTAATAATATTATTTTGTCAAAGTTTAGCACTAATAAGTTTAAACTATTAAACGATCCAATTTACGGATTTATTACAATTCCCAATAGTTTAATTTTTGAATTAATAGAACATCCTTATTTTCAACGTTTGAGAAGAATTTCTCAAATGGGATTATCACATTTGGTATATCCCGGTGCTCATCATTCTAGATTTCACCACGCCATTGGGTGTGTATATTTAATGCAAAAAGCTATTAGAGTTTTACGGTTTAAAAAAATTGAAATTACGGAAAAGGAAGAAAATGCTTTGTACGCTGCTATTTTATTGCACGATATTGGTCATGGTGCTTTTTCGCATGCATTAGAAAATAGTATTGTATCGTCTATAAGTCACGAAGAAATTTCATTAAAATTTATGGAAGAGCTTAATAGTCAGTTTAACAATAAGTTAATGCTGGCTATTGAAATATTTAAAGGAAACTATTATAAAAAATTTCTGTATCAACTTATATCTAGTCAGTTAGATATGGATCGACTCGATTATTTAAAGCGTGATAGTTTTTATTCAGGTGTTGCAGAAGGCAACATCAATTCCGATCGATTGATAGCCATGTTAAATGTTTATGACAATGAACTTGTTGTAGAAGAAAAAGGCATTTATTCTGTAGAAAAATTTATTGTTGGCAGGCGTTTAATGTATTGGCAAGTATATCTTCACAAAACAGGTTTGGCAGCCGAACTTTTATTAGTAACTATTTTAAAGAGGGCTAAAGAATTAGCATTAAATGGATTTGATTTACCTGCAAGTAATAATTTAAAGTATTTTTTAAAAAATGAAATTAATCAAGAGAATTTTGATACAACTACGTTAAAAATCTTTGCCGAATTGGATGACTATGATGTTCTTGCGGCAATTAAAGAATGGACAAAACATGAGGATAAAGTTTTATCAAGCTTATCTTTAATGTTGATTAATAGAAATTTACCAAAAGTACAATTGCAAAATCAAAAATTTGGAAAAGTTGAAGTAAAAAAAATTAAAGAAAAAATTACGGAGAAATTTAAAATCTCATCAGAAGATATGCCGTATTATATCTATGAAGGATCAGTAGCAAATCAGGCCTATAACAATAAGGAAAACACTATTAAATTGCTGCAGAAAAATGGCAAAACGATTGATTTAGCAATTGCTTCAGATCAGTTAAATTTAATGGCTTTATCAAAACCTGTAATAAAATATTATATTTGCTATCCAAAGCAGTTCAATTATTAAGTAATTAACTTCTAAAAAGATTTCATATTTTTGTATCGATGAATTTTACAGCCAAACAAATAGCAGAAGTTTTAAATGGCGAAATTGTTGGAGATTCAACAATCGAAGTTAATAAACTTTCTAAAATTGAAGAAGGGACAATAGGTTCTCTTACTTTTTTATCAAACCTGAAATATAAAAATTTCTTATACACAACAAATGCTTCAATTGTTATAATCAATAAAGATTATGAACTTGAAAAAGAAGTAAGTTGCACCTTGATAAGGGTAGATGATGCTTATAAATCATTCGCTACACTGTTACAGTTTTACAATAAGGTAAAGCTTAATAAATCAGGAATTGAAGAGCCTAATTACATCGATAAAACGGCTAAAATAGGTGAAAATGTATATATAGGTGCCTTTGTTTATATAGGAAAAAACGCCATTATAGGTGATAATGTAAAGTTGTATCCGCATACTTTTATAGGAGATAATGTTGAAATTAAAAGTGATACTTTAGTGTTTTCTGGAGCTAAAATATATTCAGAATCAGTAATAGGATCAAATTGTACCATTCATTCAAGTGCAGTAATTGGCTCAGATGGATTTGGATTTGCGCCAACTGAAACCGGTTCATATGACAAGATTCCTCAAATTGGGAATGTGGTTTTAGAAGACTTTGTTGATATTGGCGCTTGTACAACCATTGATAGAGCAACTTTAGGCTCTACCATTATTAGAAAAGGAGTTAAATTAGACAATCATATTCAAATTGCGCACAATGTAGAAATAGGCGAAAATACGGTTATTGCAGCCTCAACAGGTATTGCAGGCTCTACAAAAATTGGAAAAAATTGCATGATTGGTGGACAAGTTGGTATAGTTGGACATATTACTATTGGTAATAATGTAAAAATACAAGCACAATCTGGTGTTACCCGTTCATTAGATGATAATGAAAAAATTCAGGGAACACCTGCTATAGAATATAACAACTACTATAAGTCATATGCATATTTTAAGAACTTGCCTTCATTGGCAAATCAAGTTAAAAATTTACAGAACGACATACTTATATTAAAAGAAAAGCATGAGTAATTATCAAAAAACTATTGAGAAAGAAGTATCACTTTCAGGTGTTGGATTGCATACAGGAAATAAAGTTACCTTAACTTTTAAACCCGCTCCTGTTGATTTTGGTTTTGCTTTTGAACGAATAGACTTAGAAGGGAAACCAATTATTGAAGCTAAAGCAGAGTTTGTTACCACTACACAAAGAGGTACCAATATTGAAAAAAATGGCGTACGAATTCATACTTCCGAACACGTTTTAGCAGCAGCAGTTGGGTTGGATATTGATAATTTGTTAATCCAAATAGATGCATCAGAACCCCCAATTATGGACGGTTCATCAAAGTACTTTGTCGAAGCGCTTGAAAAAGCACGAATTGTAATTCAAGATAAAGAACGTGAAGAATTTATAGTTAAAGAAGTAATTTCATACAAAGACGAAGAAACGGGAAGTGAAATTATGATTATGCCATCAGATACCTATGAAATTACTACCATGGTTGATTTTGGAACCAAAATATTAGGAACACAAAATGCAACCATACATAATATCATTGAATTTAAAGAAGAAATTGCAAACGCCCGAACCTTTAGTTTTTTACATGAACTAGAAATGCTTTTAGATAACGATTTAATTAAAGGCGGTGATTTAAATAATGCAATTGTTTATGTAGATAAGGAAATATCACAACAAACAATAGAAAAACTAAAAGTTGTATTTAAAAAAGACAATGTAACGGTAAAACCAAACGGAATTTTAGATAATTTAACCTTGCATTGGGCTAATGAGGCTGCGCGTCATAAATTATTAGATGTAATAGGAGATTTAGCGCTAGTAGGTACAAGACTTAAAGGAAAAGTTATCGCCAATAAACCCGGTCATAAAATAAATACGTTGTTTGCTAAAAAGTTGGCAAACATCATAAAATGTGAAAAAAGAAATTATGTTCCTAAATATAATTTATGCGATACTCCATTAATGGATGCAACTCAAATAATGGAAATACTGCCGCACAGACCTCCTTTTTTATTGATAGATAGAATATTGGAATTGTCAGATAAACATGTAGTTGGAATGAAAAATGTAACCATGAATGAACCGTTCTTTGTTGGTCATTTTCCAGGTGCACCAGTTATGCCAGGTGTATTGCAAATTGAAGCTATGGCACAATGTGGGGGAGTGTTGGTATTAAATACAGTACCAGATCCTCAAAATTATTTGACCTATTTCATTAAAATGGATAATGTAAAATTCAAGCAAAAAGTATTGCCTGGAGATACATTAATATTTAAAGCAGAATTAATTACACCCATAAGACGAGGTATTTGCCACATGCAAGCATTTGGCTATGCCAATAATAAATTAGTAGTAGAAGCCGAACTAATGGCTCAAATCGTTCGAATAAAAGATTAAATATGAATCAACCATTAGCATATATACATCCTGGAGCTAAAATAGCACGAAATGTTGTAGTTGAACCCTTTACAACCATTCACAACAACGTTACTATCGGTTCGGGAACATGGATAGGATCAAATGTAACCATTATGGAAGGTGCCAGAATAGGTAGCAATTGTAGAATTTTTCCAGGTGCTGTAATTTCTGCAATACCTCAAGATTTAAAATTTGAAGGCGAAGATTCGCTCACTATAATTGGAGATAATGTAACAATTAGAGAATGTGTTACCATTAACCGAGGTACCAGCGCATCAGGTAAAACAGAAATAGGAAACA
>JAGXRT010000007.1 GCA_018335575.1 Bacteroidota bacterium
ATTAGGTTTTACTAAAGCTAAAGAATGGATTGAAAGTTATTTTTACATGAAAGATGTAAACCCAGAAAACTTTCAGCGTATGGCTAAACTTATTAAACAGCGGTATGAAGTTCATATAATTAATTTTACTAGCACTAAACAACTTTTGCCGTATGTAAAACCCATGTTTGAGTTGTTTAATACTACCTACGCTAAATTAGCTTCTTTTGTACCAATATCAGATATTGAAATTGAATATTTTAAAAATAAATACATCCATTTAATTGACCCAGAATTTATCAAATATGTAGCCGATAAAGATGGAAAATTACTGGCGTTTGCTATTACCATGCCTTCTTTTTCTGAAGCACTTCAAAAAGCCAAGGGTAAACTTTATCCGTTTGGAATTTTTCATTTGTTAAACGCCAAAAAGAATTCTAAAGAATCTGTATTTTATTTAATTGGCATACATCCCGATTATCAAAATAAAGGTTTAACAGCTATATTGTTTGATGAATATTTTAAAGTAAGCACTAAAAGAGGAATTACAAAACTGATTCGTACTCCGGAATTGGAAGAAAATAATGCAATCCATGCTTTATGGAAAAATTTTAATCCGATTATTCATAAACGCAGAAGAACTTACCGTAAAGATTTTTAAAACCTTATGCAATTATTTTACAATCCATCATTAAACGAGAAATCAACAGAAATTAAGTTTGATAAAACTGAAAGTAAGCATATTGTTAAAGTTTTAAGAAAAAAAGAAGGCGATATTTTGTACATAACAAATGGTAAAGGATTGCTTTTTATCGGAACTATTATTTTGGCTAACGATAACAACTGTATTGTTAAAATTGATGACATACAACACAAACTAAAAACGTGGAATTATTACCTACATGTAGTTATTGCTCCTACAAAAAATATGGATCGATTAGAGTGGTTTGTTGAAAAAGCAACAGAAATAGGTATTGATGAAATAACACCTATACTTTGCGCACGATCAGAACGAAAAGTGCTAAAAAACGATCGACTTGAAAAAATTATAGAAAGCGCCATGAAGCAGTCATTAAAATTTCAGCTTCCTAAATTAAATGAATTACAATCGCTTAAAACATTTATAAACTCTAATCCAAAAGGTCAATTATTTATTGCACATTGCGATGAAACAGACAGAAAATCATTCAAAAACGAATTACAAAAAAATGAACACTTAACCATATTAATTGGTCCTGAAGGTGATTTTACAAATGAAGAAATTGCTTTTGCAATTAAGAATCAATTTATTCCTGTAACTTTAGGAAAAAGCAGGTTACGTACAGAAACAGCAGCTTTAGCGGCAACCCTAAGCGTTGCATTTTTTAATGAGTAAGTTTATTTATAATAGCATCTTGAATGATGCGCTGAATTTTTGTTCTGATTTCTTCTTTAATTATTTTATTGTTTTCCATCGTTGGAAAAGTTCTGTTTGATAAAAATACATAAACTATATCTGTTTCCGGATCGGCCCAAGCATAAGTTCCGGTAAATCCGCTATGACCAAAACTTTCTTGCGAAACACACCCGCAAGTATTGGCATTTCCTCCATTTATAAGAGGTTTATCAAATCCCAATCCGCGTCTGTTGTCTTCTTTTAAAAAATAGCGGTGGTTAAATTTTTCAATAGTTGAAGTTTTAAAAAAACGATGTCCGCCATAAAATCCTTTTTGCAAATACAGTTGCATCATTTTTGCCACATCATTAGCATTACCAAATAAACCAGCATGTCCTCCTACTCCACCTTGCATAGCTGCTCCCATATCGTGAACATAGCCACGTAAAACCTGATTTCTAAAATAGGTATCGTACTCAGATGGCACAATGGCTAACGAATCAAATTTATTTAACGGTAAATACGTTAATCTATTGGCGCCAATTTTATCATAAAAATGATTTTCAGCTAGCTTATTTAACGGAGTTTTTGTTTCCTTTTCGATATACTGTTTGAAAATATAGTATGGCAAATCGCTATACTTGTATTCTTTCTTTTTTAATAAATCCGATTGTTCAATTATATAATTAAGTGAGTCTTTATAATCTGTTCGCAAGTATAAATTTTTGGCTACTTCTATATTAAAATCTTCATTTTTAAAAGAACGGTAATACGCAGCATCAGGTTGTTTTGTTTCAGAATTTAAAGTTTTAGTATAAAAAGGCAACCATGCTTGTAAACGGGCATTGTGCGATAGCATTTCTGTAACAGTAATTTTTCTTTTATTCGAATCTTTGTACTCTGGCATTAAATGACTTAAACGATCTTCCAATTCAAACTTCCCACGCTCTTCCATTTCCATCAAAATTGGCAAGGTTGCCAGAATTTTAGTTAAAGAAGCTAAATCATACAAATCGGTGTTTTGAACTTGCTGATTTGAATCGTAGGTGTGTTTTCCAAAGCTTTTTTGATACACTACTTTTGCATCTTTAGCAACTAATACCTGCATACCAGGAGCAATATTATTAGCAATAACATAATTGGCTACACTGTCAATTTCCATTAGTTTTTTTCTGTCTAATCCTACTTCTTCTGGAATTCCATATGATAGCCTACTTAAATTGCTTGAAATAATTCCGTGACCTTCATAAAACTCATTTCTTATAGAAACCGGAATTTTCCCTTTTGTTTCATGCGCACCAAAAAGCATTTGCGCCGTTATTTCCTGTCCCAGTTTACTGTTTTGATAAGCCAATACAACACTTTTAAAATTTTGAAAATCATTAATATCAAGTAAACTATAAGGATTTGAAAACAAGGTAAAAATCGTATTTTTTTCTGATGCGATTTTTTGAATTAAAGCAACTTCTTTTGGATTAAATTTATGGTTTCGCCACGGATTTTCATCTGATTTATGATAACCAATTATAACTAAATTAAAATTATTAAGTAATTTTTGAATACTATCCATTTCGTTAATTTCTACCGGTGTAACTTCGGTATAATTTTGCAGCATGTTTAAAAATGGCAAATGGTCGGCATCACCAAACTTAACATAGGCTATTTGCTGCTTTTCTAAATGCTGAATTGGAAAACTATTATCTTTATTTTTAAGCAATGTAACCGAGTTTTCTATCAACTGTCTGTGTAAAACCTCGTTCTCTACAGTGTTAATAAATTCATTAATACCTTCTAAATCAATAGCTTTGTATTGATCTAAGCCGGCCCAATATTTTGCTTCCAATATCTTCTTAACAGCGTTATTTAATCTGCTTTCTGTTAAAATTTTATCGTCTAAAGCTTTTTTAATTTTTTCAATTGCCTCCGGAATTTTTTCAGAAAAAAGCAACACATCATTTCCTGCTAAAAGTGCAGCTAATTCTACAGAACCAGCTTCAGAGTTATTTACTACACCTTTCATATTTAATGCATCAGTAAAAATTAAACCTTTAAACCCTAATTTTTCCTTCAGCAATTCGGTTACAATTTTATATGATAAGGTTGATGGCAAATTCTGTGTTGGCTCTAAACTTGGAACATTTAAATGAGCTACCATCACACTTTTTAAATCGGCATTAATAAGTTGTTTATACGGATATAGTTCAACTTCATCAATTCTTGTTGCGTCAAAACCAATTGTTGGCAAGGTTTTATGCGAATCTTTATCAGTATCACCATGACCCGGAAAATGCTTAGCGCTGGCTAAAACACCTTCGCTTTGTAATCCTTTGGTAAAAGCTACCGATTTTTCTGCAACGTTTATTTTATTTTCACCAAAAGATCGATTTCCGATTATTGGATTTAACGGATTTGTATTAACATCTACTACAGGCGCAAAATTAACATGTACTCCAATACGTTTGTGCTGTTTTCCGAGTTGTTTTCCAAATGTCTCTATTAAATCATTATCTCTGATTGCGCCTAAAGTCATATTCCATGGAAATTGATAAGACTCTTTTAAACGCATCGCTAAACCCCATTCACCATCAAAACCTATAAGAAGAGGAATTTTTGAAATTTGCTGATATCTATTGGTTAATTCTGCTTGTTTTGTTGGAGTTCCTTGCATGAAAATCAGCCCACCTAATTCGTGCATTTTGATTAAATTTTCAATGTTTTGATAGTGTTTTTCATCCATATTAGAATAAGCTGCAACCATAAAAAGTTGACCAATTTTTTGATCAACAGTCATATTATTGAGGATACTATCAGTCCATTTATTTTGATAAATTTCTCTTTGAATTTTAGACTTGACTGACTGTGCAGCAACACTAAAAACAGCAAATAAAATAATTGTAAAAATTATCGAGACTCTAAATTTCATTAACAACCACTTAGAATATTAATTGAAATAACGATTATGCCAGCTAAGTTTTGCCGGTACTTCCCAATGGGTTTCAAATTCATTGATACTGTTTACCATACCGTTAAAAACAATTGTTTCATCAGATATTTGCGATTCTTTAGCTAATTTTTGAAACTCTAGTAACTTTACTACTTTTATAGAATTGGCATCTCTAAAAGCCGTGTTGAATTTATTTAACAAATCAACTTTATAAGCATTTTCAATCTCTCTTAATACTCTAATTGAAGCATCTATTACACAACCCGGAACATTGCGTTCGTTATTATCCAGCGCTAAAACAATAAACTGATTGTATTTAACAACAAACGATCCTGTTACATTTTTCCCATGATCTTTCCAATGTTCTACAAAAGATTTTAAATTTTTATTGATTATTTCAACTTCATCTGTTGTAAACATTCTATCAGATTGGTAAACCCAAACTTTGGCATTTTTGGGTAACACATTAAATTCTACGTACATACTATCCCTTTTTATTAAATTTATTTTTAAGTGCTTCTAGTTGATTGTCAGAAGGGGGTGTGAATAAATCAGTTTTAGTATTTACTTCACTAATTCGCTTATCCATTCTTAATTTTATGTTTTTAAGCACTTGCTTGGTATACAATGGAAAATCTGCATTTAATATCCATCCGTAATATCCCTTATCGTTTTCTAAAATATCTTCTACTCTTTTTCCTTTATACTTACCAAACGTAAATATTTCTTTTCCAGTATCGTCAAACATAATAAAACCGGCAAAATCTGCTCGTTCTCTATGCGAAGAAAAATCGCTTAAAAACTTAACATCATTTTCCAACTCATCGTATTTCTGTAATTGTCCTAACAATACTTCGTAAGTTGCAATTGTATCAGCTTCTGCAGAATGCGCATTCTCTAGCGATTTTCCACAGTAGAATTTATAGGCTGCCTCTAGGGTACGTTTTTCCATTTTATGAAATATTGTTTGCACATCAATTGCAAGTTTATCCTCCATAGAAAAATCAACATCAGCTCTCAACATTTCTTCTGCTAAAATTGGAATATCAAAACGGTTTGAATTGAATCCGGCAAAATCACATCCTTCAATAATTGAATTAATTTCCTGAACAATTTTTTTGAACGTTGGCTCATTAGCAACTTTATCATTGGTTATTCCGTGTACAGCTATAGAGGCTTCAGGAATAGTCATTTCTGGATTTACCAACCAGGTTTTACCTTCTTTAGTTCCATTCGGGTTGATTTTAAGTAAGGAAATTTCTACAATTCGATCTCTTGCTATATCGATTCCGGTGGTTTCTAAATCAAAAAATACGATAGGACGTGTTAATTTTAACTCCATTTTACTAGGTATGAATCTTAATTGTGTAAAGATACTATTTGTAGTTTACCTTTTAAATTAATACTATTTTTTATATTGATTTTAACAATTAGAATAATCAATAACTAGGTTTCATTTTTTAGTTGATTGATATAATTTTCTATTTCAGCCTGATATTTTTTTGGCAATGCAGGTTCTTTAAAATCGTATTTTTTAAGAGTTTCCAATATAATTTCTGCGACAATTAAACGTACAGAAGCTTTATTATCAGCCGGAACAACAAACCACGGAGCGTAATTAGTTGAAGTTTTATTTAATAAATCTTGATAACAATCTTGGTACTTTTCCCAAAGTTTACGTTCGTTTAAGTCATTTGGAGAAAATTTCCAATTTTTTTCTTTAAGCGCCAAGCGTCTTAGCAACCTGTTTTTTTGTTCTTCTTTCGATAGATTTAAATAAAACTTTAAGATAATTGTTCCATTATTTGCGATGTGTTTTTCAAAGTTGTTAATTTCTTCCATACGTTGATAGTAAAAATCATCGGTTAAGTTAGCAACACTTTTTACTGATGGTATTTTTTCACTTAAAATGTATTCTGGATGCACACGTGTAACTAAAACATTTTCGTAATGAGTACGATTAAAAACTCCAATTTTACCGCGTTCTGGCAATGCTATATAATGCCTCCAGATATAATCGTGACTTAATTCTTTTTCATTCGGAACTTTAAAACTGTGAACCTCAACACCCGATGCATTTACGTTTTTAAAAACGGTTTTAATTAAACTGTCTTTCCCAGCAGTATCCATACCTTGAAGGCAAATTAATAAAGCATACTTACCTTCTGCATACATGGTGTCTTGAAGCTTACCAATTTCTTTACGAACTTTTTTCAGTTTCTTTTTAGCATCTGGAATGAGCTCTTTTGTTTGAACCGATTTCAGTTCAATTTGATTTTTAACCTGATATTTACTCATTTGTTACTTGCTTGCAAAAAGTTTAACATCGTCTTCTGAAATTTCTTGTCCACCCAATATAATTAGACGCTCTACTACATTTCTAAGCTCTCTGATATTACCAGTCCAATCATAATTTTGGAGTAGTTTAACTGCTTTCTCAGAGAACTTTTTAACTGCATTTCCTTGTTCAATTGCAATTTTTTCAGCAAAATAATTTATCAGTAATGGTATATCTTCTCTTCTATCGTTTAATTTAGGCACATCAATAATGATAACTGCCAAACGATGAAATAAATCTTCTCTAAACTTACCATCTGCAATTTCCTTTTTTAAATCTTTATTAGATGCAGCCAAAACACGCACATCTACTTTTATATCTTTATCACATCCAACTCTCGATATTTTATTCTCTTGTAAAGCCCTTAATACTTTAGCCTGAGCCGATAAACTCATATCGCCAATTTCATCTAAAAAAATAGTACCTCCGTTAGCGGCTTCAAACTTTCCTGCTCTGTCTTTATTAGCTCCAGTAAACGAACCTTTTACATGACCAAATAATTCACTCTCAATTAATTCTGATGGAATTGCTGCGCAGTTAACTTCTATCATTGGAAATTTAGCTCTGCTACTTTTTTCATGAATCCAATGAGCAACTAACTCTTTACCAGTTCCGTTTGACCCAGCAATAAGAACTCTAGCATCAGTTGGCGCAACTTTTTCTATCATGTTTTTTATATGCTGAATGGATTCACTTTCACCAATCATTTCATATTGTTTACTGATTTTATTTTTTAAAATCTTATTCTCTAAGACGAGTTCTTTTCGGTCTAATGCATTTCGAACGGTATTCAATAACCTGTTTAAATCTGGTGGTTTTGAAATGTAGTCAAAGGCTCCTAAGCGCATTGTTTTTACTGCAGTATCTAAATCGCCATGGCCAGAAATCATAACAACCGGAATTTCTGGTTTTGTTTTTCTAACTTTTTCAAGTACTTCAACTCCATCAACCTTTGGCATTTTAATGTCGCACAAAATTAAATCATAATCGGTATTTTGAATCAAATCAAGTCCTTCCAAACCGTCTTCAGCTTCATCCACTTCATAAGTGCTGTTTTCTTCGGATATTATTTTTTTTAACACCCTGCGAATTGCTTGCTCATCTTCAATCACTAATATCTTAGGCATATCTATTTTTATATATTAATTATCAATATTTTAACCATTTATAAAGGTCTTTATAGGTTGGCTTTTTGCCGTACATCAAAATTCCAATTCGATAAATTTTAGATGCAAACCATATCATAAATATAAAGGTTAAAATTAAAATTCCCATAGAAATAAGCAATTCCCACCATGAAACACCAAACGGAATTCGCATAAGCATTACTATTGGAGATGTAAATGGAATGTGTGAAAATATCACCGATACAGGCCCATGAGGGTCGTTTAAAACCGTTGCAAAACCAACATATATTCCTAATATCAAAGGCATTATTACTGGCATCATAAACTGCTGTGTATCGGTTTCATTATCAACAGCTGCTCCAATAGCTGCATACAATGAACTATACAATAAAAATCCTCCTATAAAATAAAAAATGTAAAGTAATAAAATTGACAGCAATGGCAAATTCATAAATTCCATAAAAACCAATTGCATTTGACCAGAAGATTCTGATAGTGCTGCCAGTTGTTCGGCCGTCATATCTGCCCTATCTGCAGCCAGATTAACATCAAAAAATACTGCTAAAAAGAAGAAAATTCCTGTAATTACTATAATCCAAACTACAAATTGAAGCAAGCCTGCCAAAGCTGTTCCCAACACCTTTCCCATCATCAACTCAAAGGGTTTTACTGATGAAATAATCACTTCAATAATTCTGCTTGTTTTTTCTTCAATAACACTGCGCATTACCATGGTTCCGTATATCAAAATGAAAAGCATAATAAAATATCCCGCTATTGAACCTACAACTGCTTTCATTTCATTAACAAATTTTGAGCGAGATTCTCCAGTAAAATTACTTAATTTAACATCTACTTCATATTTTGATTGTTCTATCTGTGATGGTAAAATTCCCATTTCACTGAGTTTAATTTTTGTTAATCGCTCTTCAATTCTACGTTCTATATTTCTTACGATTGAACTGTTGGGTGAATCGCTAGAAAAGAACTGAAGCTGCTTTGCAATTAACTGTAAACTATCATTTTTTGGAATATAAACCAAGCCATATACATTGCTTTTTAATGCTTCTGCTTTAGCTTCTTCTAAAGTCATTCCTGAAAAATCTAAAAAACTAAGCTGTTCATTTTCTTTAAAATCTTCATTTGTAAAAAGTTCAGAGTCATCAACATAGGCAACCACTTTAGCTGTTTCATTGTTCATTTTTCCTAAAAAAACGATTAATGCCGTAAATCCGATAATTAACAACGGACTTAAAAAGGTCATAATAATAAAAGTTTTGTTTCTAACTTTTGCTAAAAACTCACGTACTATAATTAATTGTAACTTTTTCATCTTAATTTTCTTGAACTGCTTTAATAAAAATGTCGTTGGCTGAAGGAATAACTTCAACAAAATGATTTACAACCGCTTGTTTTGTTAACGACAATAATAAATCATTTTGTGAATAATTTTCTGGAAGTTTAATACTTATTTTTAAATCATTGTTGATGGATTTAAAATTGGAGTAACTTACATTAAACTGATTTTTTAACCTTTTAAACAATTCCTCTTTAGCATCTGTTTGCAATCCAACTTCAAATGTATCCGATTTGTATTGTTTTTTAATATCGATTAAATTTCCTTGAAGTACTAAATTAGACTTATTAATTAACGCTATATAATCGCATAATTCTTCCACAGACTCCATTCTATGAGTTGAAAAAATTATCGTAGTACCGTTATTCTTAAGATTTAAAATTTCATCTTTTATTAAGTTGGCATTAACAGGATCGAATCCACTAAAAGGTTCGTCTAATATTAGTAGTTTAGGTTGGTGTAAAACTGTAACTATAAACTGTAATTTCTGAGCCATTCCTTTTGATAGCTCTTCAACTTTTTTATTCCACCAACTCCCGATTTCAAATTTATCCATCCAAAATTTAAGTCTCTTAACTGCTTCTTGTTTAGATAAACCTTTAAGTTGCGCTAAATACAAGGCTTGTTCGCCAACCTTCATCGATTTATACAAACCACGTTCTTCGGGTAAATACCCTATAAAACGAATATCTTCTTGATTTAATTTTTTACCATCAAAATAAACTTCACCCGAATCTGGTAACGTAATCTGATTAATTATACGAATAAGCGTTGTTTTTCCGGCTCCGTTTGGTCCCAACAATCCAAAAATGCTTCCCGATGCAACTTCTAGTGATACATTGTTGAGTGCCTTAAAGTTACCGAAACTCTTTTCAACCCTTTTTACTGATAAAATAGAACTCATTTTGCTATTTTTTTAATGATTTATCAAAAATATTAGTGTAATTTAATGTCAAAAATAAGGATTTAATATTAATCGTATAAATAATAATTTTATTATGCATGCATAATATATTTTTCTATATTTGTGTATGCAAAAAAAGGAAATTACAATTGACCATGCATTGAGAGCCACTTGGCAAGCGGTTGCAAAAATGTATAATGAACAAGCTGCAAAGCATGAAAGCACCATGGCTACAGCGTTTGTTTTGTTAAGTATCGACTACGAAAATGGAACACCCTCTACAGCTTTAGGCCCTTTAATGGGGATGGAAGCTACTAGTTTATCAAGAATCTTAAAAACTATGGAAGAAAAGGGCGTGATATACCGTGAGTCCAATCCGCATGATAAACGCAGTGTATTAATTAAACTAACCGATTTTGGAAAAGAAAAAAGAGATGTTTCAAAAGAAACGGTTAAACAGTTTAATAAAGTGATTAGAGCCAATATATCTGAGGAAAAGATAAATCACTTTTTTGAAGTTATCCATGTTATTATGACTCAGATAGAAAAAAAAGAAATTTTTAATAGTTAATAAATTCTACAATACTTTATGAAAAAAAGGAACATAAAAAAAGTAGCAATAATTGGATCCGGAATTATGGGTTCAGGAATTGCTTGTCACTTTGCAAACATTGGTGTTGAAGTTTTACTTTTAGACATCGTACCTAGAGAGTTAAACGAAGTTGAAAAAGTAAAAGGACTTACCCTTGAAAGCAAAGCTGTTCGTAATCGTTTGGTAAACGAAAGTTTAACGGCTGCATTAAAATCAAAGCCATCACCCATATATGATCAGAAGTTTTCTAAACGAATTTCTACTGGAAATCTAGATGATGATTTATCAAAAATTAAGGATGTTGATTGGATTATTGAAGTGGTTGTTGAGCGCTTAGACATCAAAAAACATGTGTTTGAAAATATTGAAAAATACCGAAAACCAGGCACCTTAATAACTTCTAACACTTCGGGTATACCAATTAAATTTATGAACGAAGGCAGAAGTGAAGATTTTAGAAAACACTTTGCCGTTACTCATTTCTTCAATCCACCACGTTACCTAAAATTATTTGAAGTAGTTCCAGGACCAGATTGTAAAACAGAAGTCGTAGACTTTTTAATGATGTATGGCTCTAAATTTTTAGGCAAAACTTCGGTATTAGCAAAAGATACCCCGGCATTCATCGGAAATCGAATCGGAATTTTTGGCATTATGAGTTTATTTCACATTGTTAAAGAACTAGGATTAACTGTTGAGGAAGTTGATAAATTAACAGGTCCGGTTATTGGTCGCCCTAAATCAGCTACCTTCAGAACGGTTGATGTAGTAGGATTAGACACTTTGGTACACACCGCAAATGGAGTATACAACAACGCTCCTGATGATGAAATGCACGACTCATTTAAAATCCCAGATTTTGTTCAAAAAATGATGGATAACAAATGGTTAGGAAGCAAAACCGGGCAAGGATTCTTTAAAAAAGAAAAAGGAAGCAGAGATATTTTAGTGTTAGATTTAGACACTATGGAGTATCGTCCATCAAAAAAAGTTAGCTTTTCTACTTTAGAATCAACGAAAACGATTGAGAAAGTCATCGATCGATTTAAAGTTTTAATTAAAGGAAAAGATAAAGCAGGAATATTTTATCGTAAAACTTTATCAGCGATGTTCCAATACGTTTCAAACCGTATTCCAGAAATTTCTGATGAACTATACAGAATTGACGATGCCATGAAGGCTGGTTTTGGATGGGAACACGGTCCGTTCCAAATTTGGGATGCCATTGGTGTAGAACAAGGAATTGAAATGATGAAAGCAGAAGGATTTACTCCAAACAACTGGGTAAATGAAATGTTAGCAACCGGAAACAAATCGTTTTATACGGTAAAAAATGGAGCAAACTACTACTATGATATTCCGACAAAATCACAAATAAAAATACCAGGACAAGACAGTTTTATTATTTTAGACAATATCCGCGAAGCATCAACCATTTGGAAAAATAATGATGCTTGCATTCAGCACTTAGGCGACGGCATTTTAAATGTTGAGTTTCAATCTAAAATGAATACCTTAGGAGGTGGTGTATTACAAGCTATCAACAAAGGAATTGACTTAGCTGAAACCGAATATGAGGCAGTCATCCTTGGAAATCAAGCACCAAATTTCTCTGTCGGAGCTAATTTAGCCATGGTGTTTATGATGGCTGTTGAACAAGAATACGACGAATTAAACTTTAGTATTAAATACTTCCAAGATACCGTAATGCGTATGCGTTACTCAACTTGCCCAACAATTATTGCACCACACGGATTTACCTTTGGCGGTGCATGCGAACTATCAATGCATGCTGATAAAGTTATTGCAGCTGCCGAAACCTATATTGGATTGGTAGAATTTGGTGTTGGAGTAATTCCCGGAGGAGCCGGATCCAAAGAAATGGCGCTAAGAGCTTCTGAAGGAGTTTTAAAAGATGATGTTAAACTAAACAAACTTCGTGATTATTTTATCAATGTGGCAATGGCAAAAGTAGCAACTTCGGCGCATGAAGCTTACGACTTAGGGTTCTTTAAAGAATATAAAGACATCGTTGTTGTTAATAAAGAACGTCAACTTGCCACTGCTAAAAAGCATGCTTTGTTAATGCTTGAAGACGGTTACACACAACCTGTTAAAAAGGATGTACTCGTATACGGACAACAAGCATTAGGTATGTTCTTGGTTGGGACCGATAGTTTGGAAAAAGGAAAATTTGCCTCAGAACACGATAAAAAAATAGCCAATAAGTTAGGTTATGTAATGGC
>JAGXRT010000008.1 GCA_018335575.1 Bacteroidota bacterium
AGCCTACAGAGCCTGCTAAGGTAAATTGTTGGGATAACTTTGTGTTCAACACCGAGACTTGCCAATGGGACAATACGGGCGTTCAGCCTACAGAGCCTGCTAAGGTAAATTGTTGGGATAACTTTGTGTTCAACACCGAGACTTGCCAATGGGACAATACGGGTGTTCAGCCTACAGAGCCTGCTAAGGTAAATTGTTGGGATAACTTTGTGTTCAACACCGAGACTTGCCAATGGGACAATACAGGCGTTCAGCCTCAGCAACCAATTATAGAGTGCTGGCAGCAGATTACGTTTAATTTTGAAACTTGTCAATGGAATGCTCCTACGGGAACACAAGTTAAAGCTGTTTGTAAATCAATAACAGTTGAGTTAAACAATCAAGGAACCGCTACTATTACACCTTCTATGATTGATGGTGGAAGCGTAGGTACAGGAACATTGACACTAACTGCTAGTAAACTAACGTTTACATGTGCTGATGTAGGAACTAATAAGGTAACTTTAACAGTTACTGATTCATGTGGAACATCTACTTGTGAGGCTATAGTTACAGTTGTTGATAAAGTTGCACCTACAGTTTTCTGTCAAAATATTACGGTAGAACTTGATCAAAATAACATAGCCGTAATTACTCCTCAAATGATTGATAATGGAAGCTTTGACGCTTGTGGTATTGCAAGTTATAGTTTAGACATAGATACATTTGGTTTTGAAGATATAGGAGATAATCCAGTTGTTTTAACAGTAACCGATGTTAATGGAAATGTTTCAACATGTACAGCTATTGTTACCGTAGGTAGTGTTGGTGGTGTTGCTGCTTGTTTAACTATATTTAATGAATTCTCACCAAACCAAGATGGATACAATGATTATTTCTATATCAAATGTGTTGAACTGTATCCTAATAATAGATTAGAAGTATTTAACCGTTGGGGTAATAAAGTTTATGAAAAGCAAAATTACAACAACACCTGGGATGGTACTGCCAATACAGGAAATGTGATAAATAAAAATGCAAAACTTCCTGTAGGTACTTACTATTATGTATTTGACTTAGGTGATGGTACGAAACCACTATCAGGATGGTTATATATTCAACGTTAATTAATATTATGAATTTAAAATCTGTAGTTATGATTTCAAAACATATAATAAAAAGACTGTTAATCGTAATTTTATTTACAAGTGCGATTAACTATGCTCAACAGGATCCTCAGTATACGCAGTATATGTATAATACTATGAGTGTGAACCCTGGATATGCAGGTTCAATGGAACATATGGTAATTAACGCTTTACACCGATCACAATGGGTAGGTTTGGAAGGTGCTCCAAAAACACAAACATTTGCACTTCATTCTCCATTAAAGAAAAATGTAGGTTTAGGGTTATCCGTAATAAATGATAATTTAGGTCCGTCAAATGAAACTTATTTGGATGCCAATTTTTCATATACGGTTAAAACTGCAGACAACAATAATCTAGCATTTGGTTTAAAAGCCGGTGCCCGATTTTTTGATGTAGATTTTTCTAAAGGATTGTACCAAGTCCCTGAACAAATATTTGACCAAAATATTAATGAAATATTTTTGACAATTGGGGCAGGAGCTTTTTATTATTCTGATAAATGGTATGTTGGATTATCCGTTCCAAACTTTATTACTAATGAATATTTTGACAATGTAAGTGTTTCAATAGATAAAGAACGATTACACTATTACCTGATTGGAGGTTATGTCTTTAATTTAAACAATAACGTTAAATTTAAACCGGCCGTTTTAGCCAAAGCAGTATCTGGTGCTCCTTGGATTGCAGACATATCTGCTAACTTTTTATTTAATGAAAAATTTACTTTTGGAACTGCCTATAGATTTGGTGATGCTTTTAGTGTACTAACCGGTTTTCAAATTAATAAAAATTTGAATATTGGATATGCCTATGACATGACTACAACCGATCTAAAACACTATAGTAATGGTACTCATGAGTTCTTGCTTCGCTACGAATTCATTAAGAAAACAAACGTAATTAAGTCACCTAGATTCTTCTAAAAAATTTATTATGAAACGAATAGTATTAATAATCATAGTTTTAATCTCTGTCAACAGTGTTGCTCAAGATAATTTGAGGGCTGCTAAATTACATTTCAAAAAGATGGAGTATGCAAAAGCTGCAGAGCAATTTGAATCGCAAGTAACTAAAAATGGCGAGACCCAAGAATTGTTGCAATATATAGGAGACTCGTATTACAATAATTCTCAATTTCAAAATTCCGAAGTTTGGTTTGGAAAATTAATTACCAATTTTCATAGTACTGTAGACAGTGAGTATTTATACAAATATTCACAATCATTAAAGGCTGTTAATAAGCTTGATGAAGCAAAGAAATACATGAAAGAATTTATAGATAAAAATCCGAATGATTTTCGTTCTGTAAAATATTTGGCTGATTACAATTCACTACAAGAACATTTAAAAACGCCAATCAAATATACCTTAACTAATAGTTCATTGAGTTCAAATTATTCTGAGTTTGGAACTACGTTTTATAATAATGGAATTGTATATACTGCACCCAAAAAAGGAATTGATGTACAATTATACCAACGAAACAATCAACCGTTTCTAGATTTGTATAAAGTGTCAATTAATGATGATAACGGTTTGGCAAAGGATTCATCGCCTTTATCAAGCAATTTGAATAATAAGTTTCACGATGGAGCTGCTACGTTTTCAAAAGATGGTAAAACCATGTTTTTTACAAGAAACAATTCCAACAAAAGAAAAGTAATTGTTGATAAAGAAGGGATAAGTAATTTGAAAATTTTCAGAGCGCAACTAGTTAATAACGAATGGACAAACATTACAGAAGTTCCTTTTAACAATGAATCGTACTCTGTAGGTCAACCCGCATTAAGTGCAGATGGTAAGCAATTATATTTTGTTTCTGACATGCCTGGCGGATTTGGTTTAACCGATATATACGTAGTTGATATCAATGGCGATAGCTACGGTCAGCCTAAAAACTTAGGAAATACAATCAATACACCGGGTAAAGAAATGTTTCCGTATTTAGTTGATGATGAATTATTCTTCTCATCCGACGGACATTTAGGTTTTGGTGCATTAGATGTTTTTTCTGTTAATTTAAAAGCTGCTGATTCAAAAGTTAAAAATCTTGGAATCCCAATTAATAGTGGAGCCGATGATTTTGCATTTATCTATGATACAAACAGAAAATTAGGATTTTTATCATCAAATCGCATTGGCGGTTTAGGTGATGATGACATCTATCTAGTAAATGAAGTGCCTTGTTATCAAAACATTATCGTAACAGTTAGCGATCAGGAAACAGATAAAGTGTTAACCGGTGCTAAAGTTAAATTAATTAATTATACAACTGGAAAAGAGGAAGTTGCAACCACTGGAGCAGATGGTGTGGTTAAATTTGAGAACACCAATTGTGAAATGCGTTACAATATAATGTCTGTTAAAGAAAATTATAAAAGCAATGAACGTAATTTCTTAACAACTAAAGAGTTAGCAAAAGATAATTTTGTTGATGTGAAGTTAATCCCAATTGAACAAATTGTAACCATTGAAAATATTTACTTTGATTTCGATAAGTCAAATATCAGACCAGATGCTCAAGTTGGTTTAAACAAATTAATCGATTTAATGAAAGCCAATCCAGAAATGGTAGTTGAAATTAAATCATTTGCCGATTCACGAGGTACTGTTGCCTATAATGAAAAATTATCAGAACGCAGACAAAAATCAACTGTGGCTTACGTTATTTCTAAAGGAATTGATAAGTCGAGAATTAACGGTAAAGGTTACGGAGAATCCATGCTTGTTAACGAGTGTGTAGATTCTGCTAATTGTACTGAAGAAGAACATCAGTTAAATCGAAGAAGTGAGATTGTAATTCTTAAAAAATAGATTTAGTACAGACTCCAAATAGATATTTCTGTAATATATTATTAAACCCAATCTTTTTGATTGGGTTTTTTATTTAAAAAATGATATTAATAAAATAAAGCTTAAAATCTTAAAATATTAAAAAAATAAACTAGTAAAAAACTTGTATTTTAAAAAAAAATCGTACTTTAGTAGTTGAAAGTTACTAACCCCCCTTGTTGCTTTAAGGTTTATTGTTTGTATAACCTTTTCAAATATAATTTTGTGAGCGTTTTAATTCATAGTGTTTTATGATTTAAAATTATTTTAACTTCCCTCACTTACTAAATTATATTGTCCGTATTGATCATTTATAGATAGAGTTCTACCTATCTAATTTATTTAACTCCCTGTTATAAGTTTTTTGATTTATTATTCAAAAGAATAATGACATGAATCATAAATTACTTTTTGTTGGGAAAAAGATTTTTACACATTTAATTCCAGATAAAAAATCAAATTGGTATTTGAGTGATAATAATGCTCAAATAACAACCAACTTGTTTCCTTCTCTCCAATCCATTTTTGAAACGTTTGTCAACAAAAATTTGGTTGCCAATTTTCAAGTCCAACAGACTTTAAAGTCATACAAAATACTAGGTTTAACTT
>JAGXRT010000009.1 GCA_018335575.1 Bacteroidota bacterium
AGTTTTTCCCCCTACCAGCCAACCGTTGGAGCTGTAATAGTTGTAAAAGCGCTCGGCTTCTTCTTTGGAGTTATTTTTTTCTATGAAAAACAATGCGATTTCATCAAGTGTGGGTGCCACAAAAATTTTGCGCGGCGCGGTTTCTGGTTTCCCTTTTTTTGAAGCATTTTTTTTTAAATTATCTTCTATAGATATATTATTATGTTTATATGTTTTATTATTTTTATTATATATATATACCTCACCATTCTGTTCATCATTTTTTGATTTTCTGATTGATGAGGTTGCAGATTTTTTCTTGTTGGATGTTAACACCTGCATAAAGATGGAAGTTCCAGTATAGGGATTGTACGAAGGTAAGTATGTTAGTAAACGGTGACGTTGCAGGTCTTTCATGACTTTATAGTAGGTTGTAATGGAATTGATTTTAGCTTTTTCCATGAGGTCATCACGGATGATACCCAAGGGGTTTTTAAATCTGTTTTTATTCCAATGCCGAAACAAGGCCATGTATAAAGCGATGTGTACCGGTTTTAATTCTTCTGTGTGATCTAATATTTTAAAAGCCTCGTTTAAATGATTGATGAAGTTCATGTGTTAGCGTTTTAGTTGGTTAGTTTTCATTAATTGTTCTATTTCATCTACATTAAAATAGGTTATTGCCCCAATTTTAATGGGTTTTAATAAGCCTTTATCCTTGAGCTTGGTAAAGGTGTTGGGTGAGATTTTAAGTAGTTTTCGTACTTCTGAAGCTTTGAGCCATTTATATACTAATGGCTCTTTAGGTTGTGTTTCTAAAATGTGCTGAAGGATACGGTCGGTTGCCTGGTTTAAATCTTCTTTAGTGACCAGCTGATTAGCTGTTAGGTAGGTTGGTTTTGAGTGTTCCATGAGATTAGTTGTTAGATGTTGACTAATTTCACCAGGAAAAATGACAAAAAAAGGGTGAGTGGGTCGATATGGCCTGTTTTTGTTAATAAATCGCAATTATCGGTTCATAACTCCCCTTTTTTGTCAATAAGTTTTGAACAAAATTAAGAACCTCTTTGGAGTAATCCGTTCTTCAATTCATCTATAAAACGTGTAGTACTTGATTTGCGTTTTTTGGTTTTGTAGAATTCGTTGTAATAGTTAGTTAACTCAATACCAAAGATATACGAGAATTTATTGACTACTTCTTGTATAGCTAATTGACCGTGATTCACTGCTCTTCTTTCTTGTAAGGCGTAAATCAATTCGATTAAATCGCGTTTATCTGCTGTCCATTCAAGTTTGATAATTGATGGTTCATATGGGTCGGTTTTTTGGGGTGATGAAGGAAATTTCGTCAAATGTAGCTTTAAGTAGGTTGCGAGTTGATCATTTGCCATGATTTCTGCTTGCTTAAAACAATGGGAAGTAGATTGCTCTAAATTAAAGTCGATGAGGTAGGGTTCTAAGCGAAGTCGGATGTTGTGGCGATTTCTTAAAAAATAGCGTTTATCAAGGTAGGTGCTTTTGGTTTTGTAATAGGCATAAAATTCGCGGTTATCTTCAAAATAATGATTGAGTTTTAGAAGTTCTCTTTTGTAGTATTTGTAGGTTGCTTTGGTGCAAAGATTGGGCTTTTCGGATTCCATTTTATAAAGTTTTGCATAGAGTATCAGTTTAGAAATAAGGAGTGGTTTTACATTTTTAAAGTAGTGAATTTCCTCTTGCTGGCTTTGAAATTTAAGTGGAGATTGATGATTTTTTAGTTGTTTGTACAAATTAACTAAGTAGATAATAATTTGCTCTTTTTCTTCAAGAGAATACGAATTTTTGTGTGTGTACTTTGACATGAACGACTCCATGTCACTCAAAACCCTGTAATGTGTTTGTTCCATAGTAATTTATTAGTTAGTTGATACCTAAATTACTAGGATGAAGGAATTGTTTGCGTTAAGAAAATCTTAAAAAAATGGGGTGATTTATACCGGGGGAATGTTATTGTGCTTTCTTGGCTTTTGTGGCTGTTTTTAGTTGAAATTTTTGTCTTAATATATTCATGTCTTCACTCACTTTTTTATCCAATACTTTGGCGTAGTGCTGGGTGGTTCGAAGGTTTTTATGTCCTAACATTTTGCTGACACTTTCTATGGGCACTCCGTTGGTAAGCGTTACAGTGGTAGCAAACGTATGGCGTGCAATATGGAAGGTGAGTTCTTTGTTGATTTGGGAGATGTCGGCAATTTCTTTTAAATAGGCGTTCATTTTCTGGTTACTTGGAACCGGAAGCAGTTTGCCTTGAATTTCACATTGTGGATGATCTTGGTACTTGTTGATAATACCTTTTGGAATTGGCAATAGCGGAATTTTGGACGCAGATTCTGTTTTTTGACGGTTAGTGAAAATCCATAAATCACCATCGATACCTTTGCTGATATGGTTTGGAGTAAGGTTTTTTAAATCGATATACGCTAATCCAGTAAAGCAGCTGAAGAGAAACAAATCACGGACGATGCCTAGGCGATCTCCGATGATTTTCTTATCCATAATTTTCTGCAGCTCTTCTTGGGTTAAATACACGCGTTCTACTTCTTTGACTTTGGATTTATAATTGGCGAAAGGATCAAGACTTATCCAGCCGTTAGCCAGGCACAATCGTACTATTTTCTTAAAGTTCTTAATGTACTTCACCGCCGAATTGTTGCCGCATTTTCTGACAGATCTCAGGTAAAATTCGTAATCGCATATAAAGGCATGGTCGATTTTTTCGAGTTCAATATCGCTTGCTTTAAATTTCCATAGCAAAAAGTCTTGTGTATGTTTAAGCGAGGTTTCATATCGCTTATGAGTACTTTTAGCGAATTCTTGACCTACCAGTATTTTCATTCGGCTGTTATGGTCTTGGAATATTGGTATTAGCGTGCGGATTTGGATATTTTGATGGATACCAAATAACTCATTTTTAAAAGATTCGCGAGTTACAGGCATATCTTTTTTAATAAGTGATTTTTCTACCAGTATCAGTTTGGTAAAAGTTTCGTCCAGATAGTTATTAATTAAACGGGAT
>JAGXRT010000010.1 GCA_018335575.1 Bacteroidota bacterium
AACTTTGTCGCTATGCAGCGACATTTTAAGAAAAAGGGTGACCAACGAATGACTGATTACAGAATTAAGAAGCTGGACGAAATTAAATTTAGTTGGGAAGTAGGTCCAAGAAATGCGGGTTTGACAGTAAAACACGATGACCAATGGTTAGAAACATTATCCCAATATTCCGACTTTAAGAAGAAATATAAAAGAGAACCAAAGCAGAAAAGAAATTCTGATGAATACAAACTTGGGAAGTGGAGAAATGACCAAGCAGTATATCGCAAACAAGGAATTTTATCACAAGACAGAATTGAGTTGTTAGAAGCTGAAGGAATAATCTGGGATTTGGATGAACACGACTTTAATCAAAAAATTCAAAGACTTTTAAAATATAAGGAAGAGTTTGGAAATTTTTATGTTCCATTAAGCTATACGATTGATGGTGTTTCACTTGGACAATTTGTTTATAGTGTAAAAAAACGAGGGACAAAACCAGAAAACAAAGAGAAGTTAGAAAGAATTGGGATGATGGGTGTTATTCTTCGCACCGAAGCACAAACGACTGGCAACAAAAGAAGCCATATAACAACAGAATGGCGACAAAATTTTGAAGAACTTAAAAAGCTCAAGGAAAACGGAGTAAATATTAACGAAATTAACCAAGACAATAAAGAGTATCCGAAAATTGGAAATTGGATTTTCAATCAACAAAAACGTTATAGACACAGCAAACTAAGTGATGAACAAGAAAGTCTATTGGAGCAATTAGGTTTAAGACTATCAAGAGAAGATACAAAAGAAGCACGTTGGAATATTTTTTATGAATTACTTTGTGACTATAAAAAGCAATATGGTGATTGCCGAGTTTCAAAGTCATTTGATAAAGAGTTAAATATTTGGGTAGGACTTCAAAGACGTGGCTATAAAAGAAACACATTAATACAAGAACGAATTGACAAGCTAAATGAAATACAATTTGAGTGGACAGTTGACACAACGACAAAGAAGAAAAACGCCCTATAACAGCACCTACAAGAAATTGGCGGTTCAGTGGTTAAATGAAGCTTTGTGCTTCGTATCAAGTTCAGTGCTGGCAGACAGTTTTGTGCTTCGAAATCGCCAACTTCTTGTAGCTGCAAACCGTTGTAGGCAATGCGACCAAAATTGCGTGTAAACTCGACTGCATAAAATCTAACCATTTTTTTTTGTAAATTGCACTCAAATTTTAACAGACAAAATAAATGAGTTTAAAACAGACAATAAGTATTAATGAATTTGACGGCAAAAGCTATCAAATTAGACTTGTTGAAGGCATTGAAGACAAAGCCGTTTTGACACATTATCTGCATAATTACAGAAATGGCGTAAAAAAGCATTACGAAAAGGATGCAATTTCAACTTTAAAAAATTTCGTAGAATATAAACAAGAGGAAACTGAACTTCCGATTGTTGCAGAAGATGCTTTACAACAACTTTTATTTGAAGTTGAAAACGTTCCGTTTCCAACTCCAGAAAATTACAGTTTCAAATTCATTGACTTATTTGCTGGTATTGGAGGATTTAGATTAGCATTGCAAAATGTTGGTGGAAAATGCGTTTTTACAAGTGAATGGAACAATGATGCACAAAAAACGTATCGAGAAAATTTTGGAGAAGTTCCGTTTGGCGATATAACAAAAGAACGAAACAAAAATTATATTCCTGAAAAATTTGACATTTTATGTGCAGGTTTTCCTTGCCAAGCATTTTCGATTGCTGGTTATCAGAAAGGTTTTGCAGACACAAGAGGAACTTTGTTTTTTGACATTGAGCAAATTGTAGAAAAACACAAACCAAAAGTTGTGTTTTTAGAAAATGTAAAAAATCTTGTTTCCCACGACAATGGGAATACATTCAAAACAATTATTGAAACGCTTGAACAAAAATTAGGTTATAAAACATTTGCAAAAGTTTTAAATTCAGCAACTCACGCAAATGTTCCGCAAAATCGTGAACGAATTTTTATAGTTGCTTTTGACCCAAAACAAGTGAAAAATTATGCGAAATTTGAGTTTCCTAAACCAATCAAATTAACAAAAACAATTCACGACTTTTTAGATAAAGAAAAGCAAGATGATATTTTTTATTACAAAAAAGATCATCAATATTATCCTGAACTTGCAAAAACAATGTTGTCAAAAGATACTGTTTATCAATGGAGAAGAGTTTATGCAAGAGAAAACAAAAGTAATCTTTGTCCAACATTAACCGCAAATATGGGTTCTGGTGGACATAATGTTCCGTTGATAAAAGACGATTTTGGAATCAGAAAATTAACACCAAAAGAATGTTTTGCTTTCCAAGGTTATCCAATCGAAAAATATAAAATTCCAAAACTTGCAAATAGTAAACTTTATATGCAAGCAGGAAATTCTGTAACGACAACTTTAATTGAAAGAATTGCAAATCAAATAATTGAAGTTTTATGAAATCGTTTGCAGAAATTGACATAGAAAAAAACGGAAATTATTTGAAACTGCTTTCAGCAGTTTCAAAGCTTTCTGGTTTGTTCAGTGAAAGTGCAATTCCTTTCATCAATTATAGAGTTGCAGAAAATATTTTTTGCAGAAGTTTTGATGCGGGAAATCTTTCTCGTTCTGACACGGCTTTTGACGCAAATTATAATTCTATCGGTGTTGGTTTGAAAACCTTTACCTGCAATACAAATAACAGTACTGAAAAGGTTGCCGAATTTAATTCACTTTCAAGAGTTTTAGCTGAATTTAAAGGCAAAGATTTGGCAATTAAATTGGGTGAATTTAGAAACGATAGAATAAATTTAGCAAATAGGCTTTACAATATTGAAAGTTCACTTTATCATATCGTTGCGAGAAAAGAAAAAGAATTATTGCTTTATGAAACTGATTATAACACCATTGATATTGCAAATATTCATTCGGTAAAAGACAACAAAGCAAGTTTGCAATTTGAAGATGGAAACAACTTTTATTCTTTCAATTATTCAAAAAGTACACTTTTTAGAAAATTCATCATTCCGCAAAATGCGTTTCGATTACCGATTGATATAATTGAAGACCCGTATTCTTTGCTCCTTGAATTATTCGAGGAAAACAAAAATTTAAAACCAGCAACAGACAAACTTGTAAAAGGAGAAAATTATGTGATTTTACCACTTTATGGTATTCATAAAAAAGAGAAATTTATTTTTGAACGAAGCGGTTTAAATCAATGGAATGCAAACGGAAGAAAAAGAGATTTTGGCGAAATTTACATTCCAATTCCTGCGGAATTGCACAGAAAATATCCAAATTTCTTTCCACCAAGAGATGAAATTTTTAATTTGCAAATTCCAACAGGAGATATTTTTTCTGCAAAAGTTTGTCAAGAAAATTCAAAAGCATTGATGACAAATCCTAACAAAGCATTGTCAGATTGGCTTTTGCGTAAAGTTCTACAACTGAAAGAAGGAGAACTTGCAACAATGGAAAAATTAGACAAATTAGGTTTTGACAGCGTAATAATTATGAAAGACAAAAATGGAGATTTTAAAATTGACATTATGAAAACAAATACTTATAACGAATTTAACAACGAAACTGAATAAAAAAGCACTGCCTACAACAGCAGTTTGGCAAAATGGCGGGTTTAGTACTAAATTCAACGGTAGGTCTTCGATTGAACTTTTGTACAAAACTGAACATTTGTGCTTCGATTTCCGCCACTTCGCCAAGCTGCAAACCGTTGGCGGCCAATGTGCTAGGCTATTAAGTTTTTCATCATGAAACCGTATGTTCA
>JAGXRT010000011.1 GCA_018335575.1 Bacteroidota bacterium
TTGTTAGACAATACGGACATTCCTAAAAAAATTGAAAAACTTCTTAATTTTTAAATAAAAAATCCCGATGCAATCGGGATTTTTTATGCTTGGTATTTTTGTTTAAATGCTTGCATGCGTTGCAAAAATTTCTTTTGCTGTGCCGATTTAAAGATCAATTTAAAATCTAACGAATCAACTATGGGTCTGTAACCAACACGTTTAATATCAATTATGACAGGTTTCCATTCACTTTCAGAAATTTTTTCAATGATAACATTGCCTCCCCCCCTAAAAATATCCAACGGAAAAAACTGGTGTTTTATAAATATGGATTCTATCACATGAACGTGATTCCAAAATACGTTATTATCAACTTTACCGTATTTAATAACTGTAGAAGAATACTCACCGTTATAATCTTTTGGTCTGCTTTGAATTAAATTTCCGTCTTTATATTCAATGTGATTTGGTAAATACGGTTTTAGTTCGAAAGGTAATTGTTGTATGATTTCAAACTCTTTTTTATTCGGGTTAATCGTTCCAAATTTGAGCAATGAAAAAATAAAAGCAGGTAAAGAAATGGTTTGTCCAGCTATTTTTTTGGTTACAAATTTTCGGTTTATTTTAACTGATAAATCCGAATTTTTTAGTGCATAACACACCCTGAAATTCCCATCGCCAATAATTTCATCAATTGGTAGCATTTAAAAGTTAGTTTTTAATTTCTGAAACTTCTTCTTTAAAGAATCGTTTAAAACCAATTCTTGAAAGCGTTTTTTTGCTAAAATTCCAAAAGAAGTTATATAAACCAAAGCACCAACCAACTATAGGTAAAGTTGTTTGATACACCAAGAAAACTAATACTATACGTACCGGCCAAAAGATCCAAGGGTTTGTAGTGTCATAATCTAAGCCAATAAAATGCGTTAAAGGACCTGCAATTTTAGCTGCAAAACTACCATTAATAGAAAATACAATAAATACAAGAATTACTTCTAAATTTGATTTTAATCCCCAGCGTTGTTTTAATTTATCCATCTAATAAATTTTATGCAAAATTAACTAAAATATACTAGCCTCAAAATTATATATCAGGTTTTTATTATGCTAAAATAGTTAGGTATAAATTATTTTTATGAACGTTTTTAATCAAATAAAATCATTACATTCGATTCTTTTTTAAACTCTTTAATAGATGCAATTTAGATGAGAAAAATAGCACTTCACTGGCAAATTATACTTGGTATGATTGGCGGCGTTTTATTCGCTTTATTAATGATTAATTTTGATTGGGGAAAAGAATTTGTATCTGATTGGATAAAACCTTTTGGTACAATTTTTATCAATGCCTTAAAATTAATTGCAGTGCCTTTAATACTGGCATCACTTATAAAAGGTGTTTCCGATTTAAAAGATATATCTAAACTTTCTATAATGGGAGGTAGAACCCTGCTCATTTTTATAGTTACTACTTCGGTAGCTGTTTCATTAGGTTTAGGAGTTGTAAATATTATTAATCCGGGAAAAACCATATCAACAGCAACCAGAGTTCAGTTGGTAGAAAGTTATAGCAGCGATACTTCTGTAAAAATTGAAGCTGCGGCAAAACAAAAAGAATCGGGACCGTTGCAGGCCTTAGAAGATTTAGTGCCAAGCAATATTTTTGAAGCTGCCAGTAACAATGCCAATATGTTGCAAGTCATTGTATTTGCTATTTTATTTGGTGTTGGTCTAATTTTAATTCCCGATGAAAAAGCTTTGCCTGTAAAAGCTTTTTTTGATGGTTTTAATGAAGTAATCTTAAAACTTATCGATTTAATAATGTTAACAGCGCCCTATGGCGTTTTTGCCTTGTTGGCTGCTTTAGTAGTTGAAGCTCCCAATGCCGATCTTTTTGTGGCGCTTTTATGGTATGCGTTTAGTGTGGTAGTTGGTTTGTTGTTGATGATTGGTTTTTATGTGCTAATTATATGGGTATTTACTAAAAAATCACCTGCTTATTTTCTAAAAGGAATAGCACCTGCTCAATTGTTGGCATTCTCAACCAGCTCCAGTGCTGCAACATTGCCGGTAACCATGGAACGTGTTGAAGAACATTTAGGGGTAGAAAGCGAGGTTAGTAGTTTTGTATTGCCGATCGGAGCAACGGTAAATATGGATGGCACAGCTCTTTATCAGGCTGTAGCAGCAGTATTTATAGCACAGGCATTTGGAATGGATTTAAGTCTAACAACTCAACTTGGTATAATTGTAACAGCTACCTTGGCATCCATTGGCTCTGCGGCCGTACCCGGTGCTGGTATGGTAATGTTAGTGATAGTTCTAGCCCAAGCAGGAATACCGGAAGCAGGATTGGCATTAATTTTTGCTGTTGACAGACCCTTGGATATGTGTAGAACATCTGTTAATGTTACCAGTGATGCAACGGTGTCCGTTTTAATAGCGAAATCGATGGGAAAATTAAAAATGTAGTTTTAAGCGTTTTAAGATTGGGATCATTTCAAAATTTGATATTGTTAATTAAAGTTTTGTAACATTTTTATATCTTACCAAAAAATTAAAGTACAAGCATGAAAAAATTAGCACTGCATTGGCAAATACTATTAGGGATGGTTGGTGGCGTTTTATTTGCCTTTTTAATGAACAATTTTGAATGGGGAAAGCAGTTTATAACCGATTGGATTAAACCCTTTGGGACCATTTTTATCAATTCCTTAAAATTAATTGCAGTACCCTTAATTTTAGCATCCTTGATAAAAGGCGTATCCGATTTAAAAGACATTTCCAAACTTTCAAAAATGGGAGGACGAACCATAGGAATGTATATTTTAACAACAGTTATAGCGGTAAGTATAGGTTTATCTATTGTAAATATAATACAACCCGGAAATTCAATTACAGAAGAAACCAGAAATCAGTTGGTTGAAAGTTACAGTGCCGATGCCAGTTCTAAAATACAAGCTGCAGAAAAACAGAAAGAAGCCGGTCCGTTACAGGCGCTGGAGGATTTAGTGCCCAGCAATATTTTTGCAGCAGCCAGCGATAATGGAAATATGTTGCAAGTCATATTTTTTGCCATTATTTTTGGCGTTGGATTAATTCTAATACCGCCTGATAAAGCCGAACCCGTTAAAGCTTTTTTTGATGGTTTTAACGAAGTAATCTTAAAATTAATTGATTTAATAATGTTAACTGCGCCTTATGGTGTGTTTGCATTATTAGCGGCCTTAGTAGTTGAAGCACCGAGTGCCGATTTATTTATAGCCTTGCTATGGTATGCATTTAGTGTAATTATGGGCTTAATTCTGATGATTCTGATATATGTTGCAATAGTATGGGTAATTGCTAAAAAGCCGCCACACTTTTTCCTTAATGGAATTATGCCTGCTCAATTGTTAGCATTTTCAACCAGCTCCAGTGCTGCTACTTTACCCGTAACTATGGAACGCGTTGAAGAACATCTGGGCGTTGATAGTGAAGTCACCAGTTTTGTTTTACCCATCGGAGCTACGATTAATATGGACGGAACAAGTTTATACCAAGCGGTAGCAGCAGTTTTTATTGCGCAGGCATTTGGAATGGATTTAAGTTTTGCCGTTCAGTTAGGAATTATTGTAACAGCAACCTTGGCTTCAATTGGTTCGGCTGCAGTTCCGGGTGCAGGTATGGTAATGTTAGTGATCGTTTTAGCACAAGCAGGAATACCGGAAGCTGGACTGGCCTTAATTTTTGCAGTAGACAGACCCTTAGACATGTGTAGAACAACTGTAAATGTTACAGGTGATGCAGCAGTTTCCATGGTAATAGCAAAATCGGTTGATAAATTGGGAGAACCTCATGTGAAAGACTGGGATGATAATTACAAAAATTAACAAATACCCTTTTTACAAAAACCGATGTTTTAAATTTTCTGTGGGATTTTTACACGTTTTTTTTCTGCCAAATAAAGCAAATCTGTATTTAGCCAGTAGATCGTATATATAGTCACGTACTGTCTTTGGGATATATTTTAAGTATCTTAAATAGTTAAAAGGAAATTTAAACTGTTCTGTAATTTTTAGTACAGCATCTGACTTCAAATAAATGTCATTATTTTTAATTAAAATTATACTGTTTAATGAAGTTAAGGATTCATAATTGTTGCCAAAAAATGCTTTTGAAAAATCAGATGTTAGTGGAGAAAACCTAAAAATAGCTTTTTTCTCCAATTTTAAAATAAGCCATACAGAAAAGTTGCAAAGATTGCAATATCCATCAAAAAAAATTAATATATTATTTTCAGTTTTATTCATAAATTAAAGTTACAAAATCAATTTTAATTCGTCTTTTAACAAAATATTTAGCTAATTTTGGTAAGCAATCTTTATTTTAGTAAAAAAATCAACATTAATGATATCGATAAAAAATTTACATAAATCTTACCCAATGGGTAAAGATGCTCTTCACGTATTAAAAGGATTGGATTTAGAAATAAAAGAAGGTGAGTTTGTGTCAATCATGGGATCATCAGGTTCCGGTAAATCGACACTCTTAAATATTGTGGGATTGTTGGATGAGCACGATTCGGGCGAATATTACCTTAACAATCAAAAAATTGAAAAATTAGACGAGAAAAAAGCAGCCATATTACGAAATAAGTTTTTAGGTTTTGTATTTCAATCGTTTAATTTAATTAACTACAAAAATGCATTGGAAAATGTTGCCTTACCCTTGTATTATCAAGGGGTAGGTAGAAAAGAACGCAATGCCATAGCATTAGACTATTTAGCAAAAGTGGGCCTAAAAGAACGGGCAAATCACTTGCCAAATGAACTTTCTGGAGGTGAGAAACAGCGGGTTGCTGTGGCACGTGCATTGGTAACAAAACCTAAAGTAATCTTAGCCGATGAACCAACAGGGGCCTTAGACTCTACTACATCCAGTTCTGTTATGGAGTTGTTAAAACAAATTAACAGAGAAGGAATGACTGTTTTTGTAATTACACATGAAGAAGATATTGCTGCTCAAACCGACCGCATTGTGCGATTAAAAGACGGTATCATTATTAGTGATGAGAAAACCGTAAAAAATCAATAAGCCAAAACGATGTTTGACCTAGACCGTTGGCAAGAAATATTTCAGACACTTAGTAAAAATAAGTTGAGAACAATATTGGCAGGAGTTACCATAGCCTTTGCTGTATTGTTATTTACACTCTTGTTTGGTATAGGTAACGGTTTAAAAAATACCTTTGAAAAGCAATTTGCTGGTGACTCGCAGTTGTCTGTTTATATTCGATCAGGTAGTACTACAAAACCATATAAAGGTTTGCAAAGTGGTAGAAAAATTCAGTTTAGAAATGATGATACAAAGTTCATCAATGAGCAGTTTGAAGATGAAATCCAATTTTTTAGTCCCAATGTTGAACGATACAATGTACGTGCAGTTTTTGAAGGAGAACAAAATAATTACACCGTAAGAGGTGTTTATCCTGATTATTTACCGCTCGAATCGGCTGTAATTCAAGATGGAAGGTTTATTAGCTTTCTTGATTTAAAAAGAAAGTCTAAAGTAATAGCTATTGGAAGACTGGTTGAAAAAGATTTATTTGGTACTAAAAGTGCGCTCAATAAAAATATCAGTTTAGACGGCATTTCATATAAAGTTATCGGAGTTTTTAATGATCCGGGTGGTGATGGTGATGAACGTTTTATTTACACCCCATTTACGACCGCTCAAAGCATGTATAGAACCAATGATGAGCTAGACCGATTTGGATTAACATACAATCCAACTTTAAATGTTGATAAGGCATTGGCATTTTCCAGTTTATTAACCAAGGTATTGCAACAGAAACACAATGTAGATCCAAGAGACCAGGCGGCAATACGCGTACAAAACTATGCAGAAGGAGCTAAAAATGTTCAGCAATTTATGATGGTTTTAAATATAATTATCCTGTTTATTGGAATCGGAACCCTAGTTGCCGGTATTATCGGAATCAGTAATATTATGGTCTATATTGTAAAAGAACGAACTAAAGAATTGGGTATTAGAAAAGCAATTGGTGCAACTCCAAGTGCAATTATTGGTATGATCATGACAGAATCCATTTTTGTAACAGCAGTTGCAGGTTATTCCGGATTATTAATAGGGGTGTTGACATTAAAACTTATTGGTAAAAGTTTAGAAGAATATTTTATATTAAATCCATCAGTAGAAACATATGTGGTTGTGGGCGCTACTATTATATTGATAATTGCAGGAACCATAGCAGGATATATACCAGCTAAAAGAGCGGCCCAAATTAAACCAATTGTAGCCTTAAACGATGAATAGTATGAGGTTATTATTTGACATAGACAGATGGCAGGAGATTTTTCAAACCCTTCAAAAAAATAAGTTACGAACAGTATTGGCTGGCGTTACTATTGCATTTGCAATATTGTTATTTACCTTATTATTTGGAATTGGCAATGGCTTAAAAAACTCGTTTGCCAAATCATTTAACGATGATGCCATCAATTCTATTTTCATTAGAACTGGTCAAACAACCAAACCTTACAGAGGACTGCAAAGCGGTAGAAAAATTCAATTTAAAAATGATGATTATGCGTATTTAGTTGAAGAATTTGATGAAAATGTTCAATTTGTAAGTGCTCGGATTTATAAAAATGTTCGGGCAATCTATAAGTCAGAACAAAACAATTATTCATTAAGAGCAGTTCATCCAGATCATCAATTTTTAGAAAAGACGGTACTACAACAAGGTAGGTATATTAACAATTTTGATTTGCAAAAAAAATCAAAAGTAATTGTAATTGGAAGACTGGTAAAAGAAGATCTATTTAATAACAGAAAGGCCCTTGGAGAAAACATCAATCTAAACGGCGTTAGTTATAAAGTAGTGGGTGTTTTTACCGATGATGGCGGCGATAATGAAGAACGCATTATTTATATGCCCATTACAACAGCACAAGCCATTTATGGTAACAATGATTATATTGATCAGTTAAATTTAACTTACAATCCGGTGCTGGAGTTGGATGAAGCTATATCTTTCGGAAATTTAATTTTAAAGAAATTTAAAGAAAAACACTCTATTGATCCACGCGATCAGGCTGCTTTAAGCGTATCTAACATGGCCGAAGCCAATAAAGGTGTTGGGCAGTTTATGTTGGTGTTAAATATCATCATTCTATTCATTGGTATTGGTACCTTAATTGCCGGTATTATTGGTATCAGTAACATCATGGTGTATATTGTGAGAGAACGAACCAAAGAACTTGGAATAAGAAAAGCTATAGGAGCTACACCAAATTCTATTATTGGAATGATCATGATGGAATCAATTTTTGTTACAGCTATAGCCGGATATTCAGGTTTATTGATAGGGGTATTTACCCTCAAAGCTATAGGAAAAAGCTTGGAAGATTATTTTATTATTAATCCATCAGTAGAAAATTATGTGGTAGTTGGTGCTACCATCATATTAATAATTGCAGGAACCATTGCCGGTTACATACCGGCTAAAAGAGCAGCACGAATAAAACCAATTGTAGCACTTAACGACGAATAATATGAAATTTTTATTAGATTCAGACACCTGGCAGGAAATATACAACAGTATTGGTAAAAATAAAATACGTACAGGTATAACCATCATCGGTGTTATGTGGGGAATTTTTTTATTGGTAGTTTTATTAGGAGTTGCCAAAGGAGTCGAAAATAACTTTAACCGATTGTTTGGCGATTTTGCTACCAACAGCGTTTTTGTATGGGCTCAGCAAACGAGTAAACCCTTTAAAGGATTTCAGGAAGGTAAAGGATTGCAGTTAAAAATGGCTGATTTAGAAGCGATAAATAAAGAAATAAAAGGACTGGAGTTTGTAGTGCCAAGACATCAAACTCAAGGCTTGGCAGTTAATAAATTTAAATCGGGTAATTTCGGCGTTTTTGGTGATTATCCAGAGTTTGATAAAGTACAAAAGCGCAATTTGGTATACGGCCGTTTTATTAACGAGGGCGATATTAAAGAAAAAAGAAAAGTTTGCATCATCGAAGAAGAAATATATAAACAACTTTTTGAAAAGGATGAAAACCCAATAGGACAATACATTAAAATTAACGGAATTAATTACAATGTAATTGGAATGTATAGAGAAGGACAATTACGCACCGGTGGGCCACAAGGAAACATACACATACCGTTTACAACCTTTCAACAGGTTTACAACAGAGGCGATAGTATTGGTTGGATGATGATTACCGGTCAACCCGGATATGATATAACCCAAATTGAAGCGGATATAAAACTCTTGCTTAAAAACTTGCACAGTGTACACCCAGAAGATGAACGTGCATTTGGAAGTTTCAACTTGGGTAAAGAAATTGCCAAAGTTACCGGATTTTTAACAGGTATGCAGTTTTTAACATGGTTTGTTGGAATAGCTACTTTAATAGCTGGTGTATTTGCCATTGGTAACATCTTATTAATTACTGTAAAGGAACGCACCAAAGAAATTGGAATCAGAAGAGCATTAGGAGCAAAACCATGGGAAATAAAACGTCATATCATATTAGAATCGGTATTTTTAACAAGTATTGCCGGAGCTCTAGGTATTATTTTCGGAGGACTTATATTGATGCTGATAGACGCTACCATGGGTAAAGGAGACGAACCCTCCTTAACCAACCCAACGGTAGATATTCCAGTTATTTTAATTGCTGCATTAACACTGGTAACTTTGGGTACCTTAATAGGATTAATTCCTGCCAATACTGCAGTGAGTATTAAACCAATTGAAGCTTTAAGAGAAGAATAAAATTATATATATATTTAACAGAAAAATAAGTAAGAATGAAAAAAACACTCATATTTGGATCCATAGCAATTGGTTTAATTGCTGTACTAGTTTGGTTTGCTTCAAAAAACAGTAAATCACCTATTCAATTTGAAACGGAAAAACCATTTAAAACCAATATTGTTCGTAAAACGGTGGCTACCGGTAAAGTTATTCCGTTAGAAGAAGCTGAGATTAAACCTAAAGTATCAGGAATCGTTGAAGATATATTTGTGGAAGAAGGTGCTAAAGTTAAGGTAGGCGATCTTATTGCTACTATTAGAGTGGTACCTAATGTTCAATCATTAAATACAGCGCAAGGCGGTGTTAAAAATGCTCAATTACGATTTGAAAACTCAAAAACCTTATACGAAAGAAATAAAAACCTCTTTGATAAAGGTGTAATTTCCAGACAAGAATTTGAAGCTTCCCAATTAGATTTTAACAGTGCTAAACAAGATTTAAGCAATGCTCAAAACAATTTGGATATTATTAGAAAAGGTTCTGCTGTAGGTATGGGAAAAACTGCTAATACGTATGTAAAAGCTGAAATATCGGGCACTATTTTAGAGATTCCGGTTCGTAAGGGTACACAAGTTATAGAAAGTAATACGTTTAATGCTGGGACAACGATTGCTGTAATTGCAGATATGAGTAAAATGATTTTTGAAGGTAAAGTGGATGAAGCAGAAGTTGGAAAAATTAAAAATGGCACAGTGCTCGAAGTATCATTAGGAGCCATAGAAAAGAAAAAATATCCTGCAAAACTTAACTTTATAGCTCCTAAAGGAACTGAAGAAAATGGAGCGGTACAATTTAAAATTAAAGGAGATGTTACCTTAGATGAAGAATTTTTTGTTAGAGCAGGCTATAGTGCAAATGCTGATATTGTACTGGAGAAAAAAGACAGTGTATTGTCTATTAAAGAAGCGTTGCTGCAATTTGATAAAAAAACCGATGCACCCTATGTTGAGATTAAAGTAGGAGATCAAAAGTTTGAAAGACGCGATGTAGAATTAGGTATTTCTGACGGAGTAAACGTAGAAATTTTAAAGGGACTTACTTTAAAAGATGAAATTAAAATATGGAACAAAACCTCAGCTAAGAAAGAAGAGGAAAAAGAAGAATAACTAAAATTATAACAGCATCTAATTAAGATGCTGTTTTTATATTCAAAACTTTGTAAAAAAGTGATTTTTATCAGTTAAAAAACTGAAAAAAATTCCGATATTTATAGGACTTAATTTAAAAAATGTTAAAGCCATGGAGACCAAATTAATCTATCTTAGTGATTTAGAATTTAACCTAAGAGTGTGGAAAAGAGAACTTAAATTTCATAAAGAGGAATTAAAGAAATTTGAAAGGCAATTAGAAGATATCGCAAAAAGAAATTTAGGAATTGATGCAATGGCGCCACTTGAAGGTTTTCAAAATAAAATCATTAAAGAGAGAGAGGTAATTGATAAGTTAATGCAAAAGATAAGAATTAAGAAAAGAGCAGTTAAACGAGCAGATTTACACGAAGATATAGATGGACGATTACATCGAGAGCAAGAACCTTTACGCGATGATATGAAAACCTATGTAAAACTTCATTACGAGCTCAAAGAAGCCTTAATGGATTTCTTAACAAAATGGGTACGATAAAAAAAAAGGAGCTTTTAGCTCCTTTTTTTATAATTCTATTTTGAAAATTGTGCCGATACCATTTCAGCTTTTTTACTGGCACTGTAATCATAAAATCCTTCACCCGATTTTACCCCTAATTTACCGGCTGTAACCATATTGACTAACAACGGACAGGGTGCATATTTCGGATTTCCAAATCCATCGTGCAATACTTTTAAGATGGATAAACATACGTCTAATCCAATAAAATCGGCTAACTGTAACGGTCCCATAGGATGTGCCATTCCTAATTTCATCACGGTGTCAATTTCCTGTACTCCTGATACACCTTCGTACAACGAGTAAATAGCTTCGTTGAGCATCGGCATTAGGATTCTGTTGGCAACAAATCCTGGATAATCATTTACCTCAACCGGAACTTTATTCAGTTTTTTAGAAAGATCCATTATAGTGGATGTTACTTCATCTGAAGTAGAGTAACCACGGATGATTTCAACCAATTTCATAATGGGCACCGGATTCATAAAGTGCATTCCAATAACCATAGCTGGGCGTTTAGTAACCGATGCAATTTTGGTTATAGAAATGGAGGAGGTATTGGAAGCGAGTATGGTTTCTTTTTTACAAACTTCATCGAGTTCTTTAAAAATTTTAAGTTTTAAATCAATATTTTCAGTAGCTGCTTCTACCACCAAATCAACATCAGCAACCCCTTCTTTTACCGTCGTAAAAGTTTTAATGTTGTTAAGTGTTTGCGTTTTTAATTCGACGCTAATTTGTTCCTTTGCTAACATCCTGTCTAAATTGGTCGTAATGGTAGCCAGTCCTTTTTCAAGGGCTGTAGGTGAGACATCTATTAAATTAACCGTGTAACCAAATTGTGCAAAGGTATGGGCAATACCGTTACCCATAGTTCCTGCACCTATAACTGCAATAGTTTTCATTGTAAAATGTTTAAAATGTTTTAAATCAGAATTTAAACAAAAATACTATTATTATACCTAAATGAATGTATTTATTCCTTCTTTTTGATGTACTAAAAACCTATTTTTACACTTTAATTGAATGCATATAAAATGATAGATACTCCTAAACATCAGGGATTGCGAAAACAATTGGTAAAACTAATTGAAGAAAAGGGTATTTCTAGTAAAAAAGTATTGCAAGCCATTTCAACTGTTCCTAGGCATTTGTTTATGGATTCTGGTTTTGTTGAGTTTGCCTATATTGATAAACCATATCCGATAGGAGCAGAGCAAACCATTTCGCAACCTTTTACGGTTGCTTTTCAAACGGAATTATTAGAAGTTGAAGAAGGAGATAAGGTGCTTGAAATTGGCACCGGTTCTGGCTATCAAACAGCTGTTTTAATTGAGCTAAAAGCAAAAGTATACAGCATTGAAAGGCAACAGGAATTGTTTAAAAAAACAAAATTGCGATTGCCAAAATTGGGCTATCAGGCAAAATCATTGGTTTTTGGAGATGGTTATAAAGGCTTATCCGAACATGCACCTTTTGATAAAATTATTGTAACAGCCGGAGCGCCAATTATTCCAAAAGCATTGCTTAGTCAGTTAGCCATTGGCGGGCGGATGGTAATTCCGGTAGGAGAAGAAATTCAAACCATGATGGTTATCATTCGTAAATCAGAAACTGAATTTGAAAAGCACGAACACGGCAGTTTTAGATTTGTACCTTTGTTGAAAGACAAGAATTAAAAAAGCCCAAGATTAATTGGGCTTTAATTTGTTTTGATTAATATATTTACTCTGTAACGCGATACCAGTATTGAGTTCTTCCAATTAAAGCAAATCCAATAAACCCACGTACTTTAAGTTTATTGTTATCTTCTAATGTGATGTAGCATTTGTATTCTTTACCATTTTTTGGATCAAGAATAGTACCGCCACTGTACTCATTTCCGTCTTTTTTTAGTCCTTCTACAATTACCATTCCTTTAACTGGTTTGTTTTTTTTGTCTCCTTTACACTCGTCACATACTTTATTTTCTTTACCTTTTTCAAGTACTTGTAAAACTTTACCATAAACTTTACCGTCTTTCTGATAAATTTCTACGATAGATTTTTCATTACCTGTTTCGTCGTCAATAGTTTTCCATTTTCCGAAAACAGTTTGAGCTGATACTGACATCATGCCAACAACAGCAACCATTAATAGAGATACAATTAGTTTTTTCATGTTAAGTTATATTAATTATTTGATGATGTGAATATATAAAATTTTTAATCAAATTTAGCATCAAATTGTTGTTGCCATTTTCCTTGTACTTTTAATACTTGTTCCAGTACATCTCTAACGCATCCTTCGCCTCCTTTTTTGTGTGAAATATAATCAGAAATGCTTTGTATTTCTGGTACAGCATCCTTCGGACAGGTAGGTAATCCTACTTTTTGCATAACTTCATAATCGGGAATATCATCTCCCATGTATAAAATTGCAGAAGGATCCAGTTGATACATATCCATTAATTCATAAAGCTTTTCTAATTTATTATGCACACCTAAATAAATATCGGTTACACCCAATCCTTGCATGCGTTTTCTAACCCCTTCATTGGTTCCGCCTGATATAATACAGACTTTGTAACCCATGTCCACAGCAATTTTAACGGCATAACCATCTTTAATATTCATTTGACGTGCCAATTCGCCATTGGCAAAAACGTGTACATATCCGTTTGTAAAAACCCCATCAACATCAAATATAAAGGTGTTGATTTCATTCATTTTTTCTTTAAAGTGTTTTTTCATTATGCCTTATGATAGATTCTGTTAATTGTTTATATAGTTTTTGATACTGCGTTGATATTAAATTCAAATGATGTTGGATGGTAACCGTATCCTTGCGTTTTGCCGGTCCAGTTTGGGCTGCTGTTGGTTCTAACAGCTTAATTTTTTCTGCTGTTTCAAGGATTAATGGATGTAATATTTCGAACGGTATGTTATGTTCTTTACAAATACTGTGCCCTATTGTATACATATGATTTACAAAATTGCAAACAAAAACAGCTGATACATGAAGGTACTGGCGTTGTTGTGATGAAATGCGGTACACTTTTTTGGATACTTTTTCAGCGAGATTTTGCAAGAGCAGATAATCATTTTCATTTGCAGCTTCAATACAAATAGGAACGTTGGAAAAATTAATTTTCTTTTGTCTGGAAAACGTTTGCAAAGGGTAAAAAACCCCTTTTCTGTTTTTTGAATTTAGCGAATTCATATCAATACTGCCAGAAGTATGAACAACCAAGCAATTTGAGTGAGGAATTGCTTCAGAAACTGACATAATAGCATTATCAGTAACAGAAATTATGAAAACATCCGCTTTTTTAAGTGTTGAAATATCGGAGGTAATTTGAACTACCTCTTTAAATTGATGAATCGATTCCAACGACCTATTGTATAGCTGTACCAACCTAACATCTTTTATTCTTAAAAGATGTTTAATTAGGTGATAGGCTACGTTTCCGCCACCAATGATACTTACATTTATCATAAAACGAAGATAATGAAGATTTAACCAAATGTAAAATAAAACGATTTATTTGTATCTTAGTGTTATAAATATAAATGTTATGAAAACACTAATGAGTTTTATGGTTCTTTGTATGCTTTTATTATGGCCTCAATTTACAATAGGTCAAAGTACTAAAGCTAAAATACTAACGGAGAATACAGCCAACGTTAAGGTGAGTAATTCTATTCACAAGTTTGTGGTATTTGATATCAATCATATGCCTTTTGATTTTGCTAAGTTAAAGGGAAAGAAAATAATAGTAGTGAATACGGCCTCAAAATGTGGATATACTCCTCAGTATGAGCAGCTTCAAAAACTGTATGAAAAGTATCAACAAAAAGGATTGGTTATTGTTGGATTTCCTGCCAATAATTTTAGAAATCAAGAGCCTGGAACCAACGAAGAAATTGCAGAATTTTGTAAACTTAATTATGGGGTTACGTTTCCAATGATGGAAAAAATTTCTGTAAAAGGTGATGATATTCATCCCATCTATCAGTTTTTAACGCAAATGGAAAAGAATGGTGTGCTAGACTCTGAAGTTGCTTGGAATTTTCAAAAGTATTTAATAAATGAAAAAGGAATTCTGGTTAAAATGATTAAACACTCGACGTCTCCGTTGGATGATGAAATTATTAAATGGATAGAACAATAAAAAAAGCCACGCAAGTGGCTTTTTTTTATTGTTAAAAATTAGTGTTTAATAAATTGCCACTTAATTGTAACAGCACCAACTCAGCTATTTTAGCATCGTACGTAGCTTTGTTTAAATTGGTTTGAGCGTTTAATAAATTAACTTGTGCTTGTCTAAATTGCAAGGATGTTAGTTGTCCAAGTTTAAATAATTCTTCCGATCGTTCAAAATTTCGTTCATTAGTTGCTAAATTCGTTTGTTCGGCATTTACAATAAATAAATTGTTTTGGTATACTTCCCAAGCATTTAACATATTGCGCTTAAGTTCTTGCACTAATTCCTCTCTTTGAATGTTAAGATTCTCAATCGAAATTTTAGCATTTTGATTTTTAATTTTGGTTGCACCGCCATCAAAAATATTCCACGCTAAGCTTAATCCGGCAGCTAAATTGTTTGATTTTTGTTCTAAGAACTGATAATTGATATCATTATTAATGGTATTTAACCCATAAGTCGAACTGAAATTAATCAATGGCAACCAGGCTGAATTAGCTATTTTTAAATCGTATTTGCCTATTTCAATGTTGCTTTCAGCTTTTAAAAGAGATACATTATTAGCTTGTGCATCAGCCAACAACTTATTTTTTTCTAAATCAGTTAGAAACAATACACCAGTTTCTACTTTAAAATTGGTAAGTACATCCTTTCCGATAAGTAAATTTAAATCGCGTTTAGCATTGGCTAATTGTCGTTTTATATTTAAATAGGAAATGCTGTCATTATTAACGTCGACCTCTGCATTTAAAACCTCTAATTTGGTAGTTTGACCGTAATCATAACTATAGGAAACACGTTTTAGCCGTTGTTTGGAAATATCAAGGGATTGTTTGATAAAGTTTTCATTTTGTGATAAACGTGCAATTTCAAAATACTTGGTAAAAACACTTATAAAAGTAGTTTCAATAATGGCACGAGCATCCAATTCAGATATTTGATGCGTTTCCCGTAGTTTTTTGTAATTATATGCCCTTCCAAATCCATCAAAAACCGTGTACTTAATACCAATTGATGAGTTGTAATTATTAGATTCGGCATTTTCAATAGCGCTTAAAACACCGGTATGCGATTTATTGTCTGTAGATGTATTACTGTAATTAACACCTGCATTAGCACTTACAGTAGGTAAAAAACGATTGTTTAAAATACTAGCATTGTTTTTTGCTATTGCTGCTTTGTTATTAGCTATTTTGATACTGTAATTATGATCTAGTGCAAAATCTAATGCGTCATTTTTAGTTAATAATTCCTGAGCATTACCAGTGTTAATAGAAATTATTAACAGCATAATTAGGATAATATTATAGTTCATGTTCCTCAGATTTTAATTCTATAATTGCTCTTTCAACTTCTTCACGGCTAGGTTTTGATCCTGTTTTAAACCACTTGGTATAAACTTTAATTGTATTTCCTAACGATAATAATAAAGGTAACATGACCAAAGTTAACGCTGTTGCTACGATAATTCCATATGAAATTGACACGGCCATTGGTTTTAAAAACTGCGCTTGCCTGCTTTTTTCTAACAATAATGGGGCTAATCCTGCTACGGTGGTTAAGGATGTTAAAAAGATAGCCCTAAATCTTGATTTTCCTGCGGCAATTAGTGCATCATCAAACTTCATCCCTGTTTTAAGGTATCCGTTAAATTTTTCTATTAATACAAGTCCGTCGTTTACCATAATTCCAACTAATGCAATAATCCCTAACCATGATAATACATTGATGTGAAAATCATGAATATAGTGCCCGATAACAATACCAATAACACTAAAAGGTATCATAAGCATTAGAAGCAAAGGTTGAGAATAGGACCTAAAGGTAAATGCAATAACAATATAAATGAGGAAAATAATAATCCATCCTACTTTTTTTAACGAAACTTGTGTTTTGGTGGCATCCCGGTTTTGACCTTCATATGAAGCACTAATAGTCGGATACTTAGCAAACAATTCGGGCATGGTATTTTGTTGAATATCAGCCAGAGCAAGGGTTGCACTTTCGCTGGGATTTTTTAAATCAGCCGTTACCTGAATTTCTCGTTTTCCGTTTAAGTGATTAATGGCAATTACTCCGCGTTCTATTTCATAGCTCGCAATTTCTGAAAAAGGAACTTTATTGCCCGAAGGGGTTTGTATCCACATTTCATCAAGGTTTTTAATAGATGATCGATCTTCACGCGTATAACGAACCCAAACTTTTATTTCATCCTGACCACGTTGAAAACGCTGTGCTTGAAAACCAAAATAACCACTTCGAACCTGACTGATGACCGTTTGCAAATTTAAACCCAACGCATAAGCCTTGTCTTTTAATTTAATTTTAATTTCCTTTATTCCTTCAGGATCGTTGTCATTAACATCTTTCAAAATTTTATTTTCGGCAAGGGCCAGTTTCAAATCTTCTGTTGCCGCTTTTAGTTCTTCTACATTATATCCTAAAAGCGATATGGCAACTGGACTTCCTCCAAAGTTGCTGCCAGAATTGTAGGTTAAACTTTCGACACCGTACACTTTACCAACTTTTTCTCTAATGGCATTGTTGATATCTGCAGAAGGTGCATCGCGACTTTCGCCGGGTAATAAGTTTATTTGCAATGAGGCGTTAGAAGTGCCGGGTCCAATTCTTCGTACAATATTTTCTACGACTTGCAACTTGCCGGATTGTTTTTCGGTAAATTCATCATTTACTACCCATACTTTTTCTTCAATTGCAGCTATAATAGAGTCTGTTATACGTTCATTGGTGCCTTGTGGCATTCGTAAATTTACATTTACCCGATCACTTGCAATGGATGGAAAGAACGATGTTTTTACAATACCCCCACCAATTGCTGCAAATGCTAGAATTAACAGCGAAACAGGGATAACAATTCCTAAAAACTTGTTTTTTATAAAATACTGAATAGAAGGTGTATAAACTGCATCTCTAAATCGAATTAAATAAGAATCAGCTTTGGCATTCAAATCAAAAAAGAACTGTATGTAGGGTTTCCTTTTTTTATCTTTTTTTTCCAGAGCTTTAGAGTGTGCAATATGTGCTGGTAATATTATTAAAGCTTCAATTAGAGAAACAGTTAGTGTTAAAATTACGACGAGTCCCACTTCGCTAAAATTTTCTCCCATCCTGCCATCTAAGAAGAAAAAAGTGGAAAACGCAATTAATGTAGTTAATATGGCAGAAACTACTGGTGGCACTACTTCTAAGGTGCCGTCTATGGCAGCTCGAATAGGAGATTTTCCTTTTTCGTAGTGGTGGTATATGTTTTCGCCTATTACAATTCCATCATCAACTAAAATCCCTATTACAATAATCATCCCAAAAAGCGATAATACATTGATAGTTACATCCAAGCCGGGAGCTAATACAAACATTCCAAAAAATGAAATGGGAATACCAGCCGCAACCCAGAGTGCGAGTCTGAAATTTAAAAATAAGGAAAGAAAAAACATCACCAGTAATACACCAAAAATGCCGTTTTTAGTCAATAATTCTGTACGTTGAATTAAAGTAGTTGAGGCATCGCTATTGATGTTTAATTGCAGGTTGTCGTGTTGCTGATTAAAGCTTGCAATATACTCTTTAACAGCTTTAGCAGTGCTAATTAAATCTTCGCTATTGGTATTGCTAACAGATATGTTAATGGCTGCTTTTCCGTTGACATAAACCCGATCTGGATTTTCAGAAAACCTATCTGAAATTTCTGCAACCTCATGAAGCCTTATAATTCTTCCTGTTGCATCACCTTTTATGACTAAATGAGAAAGTTCATCGCCATAATAAGATTTATTTCGAGCCCGAATTAAATACTCTTCTTCATTGGTTTTAATATTTCCTCCGGTTGATAAAATATTGCTTTTTGAAACGGCGTTGGCTACCTCTGCAAAACTTAAATTATACCCTCTTAATACGTTTTCTTTGACTGCAATTTCGATTTCTTGTTCTGGAAAACCTGTGAGTGAAACCTGAGATATGCCGGGAATATTACGTAAATCGTTTTCAATTTTACGGGCATATTGTTTCAGTGTTTCCAAGGGTATATTTTCTCCGCTTATATTAAAGCTGATGGTTTCTCTAATGTTCTCAATTTTAGCAATAACGGGAGGTTCCATTCCTACAGGAAAGGAGGGAACACGATCAACAGCATTTTTTACATCGGATAGCACTACATCTATATTGCGTCCTTTTTCTATTTCAACATTAATAGATGCAGAATTTTCTCTTGAAACAGAGGTTACCCGATCAATTCCGACTATACCTTTTAAATTATCTTCTATTTTTAAAACAATGCCTTCTTCTATTTCAACAGGTGAAGCTCCGGGATAAATAACATCAATACTAATGTTTTTTGAATCGGTTAATGGGAAAAAAGAAGACTTCATTTTTGATATTCCGGCAATACCAAAAAGGATAAATGCTAAAATAAAGATATTAACAGCTACCGGAAATTTAATAAAATAGGATATTATTTTTTTCATATACAGTAGGTTAATTAATTTGAAAGCGGCTTAACTTTCATGCCAACATAAGATCCTGGCACTGATTTTGTTAAAATAAGAGTACCGTTTTCAACTCCTTTTATAACAACTGTTTCTTTGTTAAAGAAAACAGGAATTACATCTATTAACTGTAAAGTAGAATCTTTAACTGCATATATTTGACGTTCGTTTTGAAGTAATTTTCTTGAAATTTCTAAAGCATCTGTTTCATTTTTAGCATTTAATTTAGCCTCTAAATACATCCCATCTTTAATGGAAGTATCTTTTATTTCAATAAAAACATTAATAGTTTGTGTAGCTTGATCAACTTTTCCATTAACCCTAACAACTGTTCCAGAATAAGTAGCTGAACCTTCTAAAGCCTCCAATTCTACTGTTTTTCCAATTGTTAAATACGATGCATACGAAGCGTTAACAGCTAGCTGCATTTCGTATACTGTGGGATCAATAAATTCGCCCAATTTTTGTCCAACTCTTATCAATGTTCCCGAATTTACCAGGGATTCAGTTAAAATGCCTGAAAATGGAGCTTTTATTTGATACTTTGATAAGCGTACTTCTGCATTTTTAACCTGATAATAATTGGTGTAAATGGACTTGCCTGAGATAAATAATTTTTCTTTTTCACTGCCGGTTTCAGGTAATTTAGGTGTTGTATGTTGGATGTTAAAACTGTTTAAATAAGCTTGCCATTTTGGATATTCATTTGGAAAATCCAATCGGATATCAGGTAAAATTGCTGTAATGGCATTAAATAATGAACTTCGTTGGGCTTGTAAACTCGCTAAAAACTCATCATCAGCAATGCTTAACAATAGTTCTCCTTTAGTGTAGTTTGTTCCTGATTTAAAATCTTTTTTTGAGGGTTTTAAAATACCTTGTACTTCAGAAAACAATTCAACTTTGTGTTTTGCAGTAACACTTCCGGTAGCTGAAATAATAATTGGAATATTTTTATTTTGAACGGTATCTATATAAACCGAAGCAATAATTTTTTCTGCCGGTGGCTTTTGTTTTACCTTTGAAGCATTGGCTAATTTGAAAATATAGATAGCTCCAGCTAAAAGAACTATACTTAAAATAACTGAATAATACTTTCTCATAATAAAAGATCTTTTTTCAAATGTATTAATTAAAGTTTTGGTTTTGATATAAAATACAGTAAGATTTTACTATACCTTATAAATTATAGTTATAAAAAAAGTCCGCTAGTGCGGACTTTAATTTTATTTTACGATGGTCATTTCATCAACTATATGTGTTGCTCCGGCATATTTATCAATCAACCAAAGTACATAACGTATATCAACATTAATGGTACGCTGTAACTTTGGATCAAAGATTACATCACCGGCCATAGCTTCAATATTACCATCAAAAGCCAATCCTATGAGTTCTCCTTTTCCGTTTAACACCGGTGAACCTGAATTTCCACCTGTGATGTCGTTATCGGTTAAAAAGTTAACTGGCATGTACCCATTTTTATCGGCATATTGGCCAAAATCTTTTTGCTTGTACATTTCTAAAAAGCGTGTTGGTAAATCAAACTCATCGTCTCCGGCTTTATATTTTTTTACCATACCTTCCATAGTGGTATAGTTATTTATTTTAGCATCGTTACGTTTATCAGCAGGTAAGGCTTTTACTTTACCATACGTTAAACGCAAGGTTGAGTTCGCATCCGGATATAATATGCTTGCAATTTTTGATTCGCGTAAGCCTTCAACTAACAATCTAAATGCTGCTCCGAAATCATTTTGAGCTTTGTCAATTGCTTCATTTTTAGCACTAAAATGATTCAATAAATCATTAGATAATAAAAGTAAAGGATCATTTGCTAACAATGCTTCATTAGGTAAAGCCAAGAAAGCAATCATGCGTTCTTTTGATGAAAAAATACTTAACTCAAATGCATGGTTTGTATAGGATTCAAAGTTTTTATTATTTTCTTTTGCTAAGGCATCAACTAATGGAGCAATTGGATAGGCAGTTACCTTGGTTGCATATAATTTTAATTGAGCTGCTAAAATATCTTTTTCAGCTGGAATATGAAGTTTGCTATAAAAGGCATCTATCGCTTCTCTTAATTTAGGTTCTAAATCTGCACGTTTTGAAGCATCTGATTTAGCGTAATTCTCAAACTGACGACCTAAGCTTCTGGAGATAGTTCCGTAGGAGCTGGTTCTAAGTAATTGCATCAAATAATTATCGTGCAATGCTTTTTCATTGGTTAACGCATAGTAATTGTTAATGGTTTCTATTACCGAACCGTATTTTTCTTTATTAGCTGCTTTATTGGCCCATTTGTTGAATTTAGCCTCTTGTTTGGCTTTGGATTTGGCAGTTTCAAACTTGGTTAAGGCATCAATCATTCCTTGACGGTTTTTCCAATAGTTAGCAGTAGATGCGTATTTTGAAGCATAATTTAGGTTAACTTCTTCATTGGCATTCATATGCTTTTTCATGTTGTCCATACCGGTTTTAGCGCCTTCAACCCATGCAGGATAAGCATATTTTACGTTTTGCTCAATTCCACCAGCAGGCATCCAACGGTTTGTTCTTCCAGGATAACCTAAAATCATAGCAAAATCATTTTCTTTGACTCCTTTTAAACTGATAGGTAAGTGGTGTTTTGGTTTTAAGGGTACATTTTCAGGAGAATATTCTGCCGGATTTCCATCTTTATCAGCATATACTCTAAACATAGCAAAGTCACCTGTATGTCGAGGCCATTCCCAGTTGTCTGTGTCACCACCAAATTTACCAACGGATTCTGGAGGTGTTCCAACTAAACGAACATCTTTATAGTCTTGGTAAACAAAGTAATAGTATTCATTCCCTTGAAAAAATGGACGAACAGATACGGTATATTTTCCACCTTCGTTGTTTTCTTTATCAATTAAAGCAATTTCTTTGTTAATGGCAGCTTCGCGCTCTAGTTCGGTCATTTGCGAAGTAACTTTTGAAAGAATACGTTGTGTAACATCATCCATTCGTACAAAGAATCTAACGCTTAAACTTTTAGGTTTTAGCTCGTCTTTTTTAGTTTTTGCCCAATAGCCATTTTTAAGGTAATTGTGTTCTGGGGTCGATAACTCTGCTATTTGACCATACCCACAGTGGTGATTTGTTAAAACCAATCCTTCGGATGATATAATTTCGGCAGTACATCCACCACCAAATTGAACAATAGCATCTTTTAAACTAGAGTTATTAATGCTGTAGATTTCTTCAGCTGTAAGTTGTAAGCCCATTTTTTGCATATCAACCTGATTTAAACGTTTAATATGCATCAAAAACCACATTCCTTCATCGGCTTTTATTGGCAATGTCAATAAAAACGCCGCGAAGTATAAAATTAATTTTTTCATAAATAAAGGAGTTTGATAATTTTTAAAGTTTTTAAGGAGTATCAGTATGATTGAACTCTTTAAAATTATTTGAAATTTATTAATAGATGCGAATATATTAATTTCATGTTCAACAAATCTAAAAAAAAACATAAAATTCAATAAAAAAAGGTTGAAAGAAGTTTCAACCTTTTATATGCAACAATTGGGGTAGTGTAATTTTATAAACCAACTAAAGAATTTGTAGCGCTGGTTTTAATGTCTATGTGTAATTGTTTGATATGACTTAATTGATTTAACTCATCTGGGTACAAACTTTCAAACCTGTTTTCTTTTAAATTAAGTTCTTTTAAGTTAGTTAATAAAGCTAAAGACATTGGTATACGCCCTTCCATTTTATTATCAAACAAACTTATTTTTTGTAATTTATTTAAACAACAAAGCTCGTTAGGTATTGAACCAGTAATTTGATTACTGCTTACTTGAAATGTTTCAAGCATTTTTAAATTTCCTATTTCTTCAGGAAGATTACCAGAAATATTATTATTAAATAATACTAAATGTTTTAAATTTTGAAGTTTTCCAATTCCATGTGAAAGCGTACCTGTTAAATCATTCATGAATAAACTTAAATCTTCTAGTTTGGATAGATTATAAACTGTTTCCGGAATACTTCCAATTAATCGATTAAATGATAAATTCAATACCATTAGCTGATTTAGATTTCCAAGTTCAGCTGGTATTGTTCCAATCAATCTGTTTTGTTGAAGATTTAATTTTTTAAGTTCTGATAAAGTGGCTAACTCAGCTGGTATAGTACCTGATAAATTGTTGTTTACCAATTCTAATTGGGTAACCCTGTTATTTTCAATGCGTACTCCATACCATGTATTTACTGGGGCATTAAGATCCCATTGTACAATCCAATTTTCGCCTTTAGTTGCTTTGTTTAAAGCGACCAACGCATTTCTATCTTCTAATGAAACTTGAGAAAAGCCTACAAAGTAAGTGATAAAAAGTGCCAGCATTAAGTTTAAATTTTTCATAACGATCAAGTTTTGGAGTTCATGAAATAATTTTATGATGTAAATATAGGTTGAAAAAAAATAAAAAGCAAGTAAAAACGTAAAAAATTACCATTCATTTATAAAAACATACCATTGGTATATAAAAAATGACATTTATAATTGTTTTAGTAAACATGTGTTTTGATGATAATTTTACTGCTTGACACTCATATATTTCTGCTATATTTGTATACTTAAAAATGTTTTTTACAATGAAATTAGACATATTAGCTATAGGTGCACACCCCGATGATGTAGAATTAGGATGTGGTGCAACTATTGCCTCGGAGATACATAAGGGTAAAAAAGTAGGTATTTTAGATTTAACTAAAGGTGAGTTAGCAACCCGTGGTTCGGTTGCTATACGTAAAAAGGAAGCTAAGAAGGCGGCTGAAATTTTAGGGGTAATGGTAAGAGAAAATCTAGGTTTTGCCGATGGATTTTTTGTAAATGATAAAGATCATCAATTAAAAATTATTGAGATCATTAGAAAATATCAGCCAGATATTGTTTTGTTAAATGCAATAAGCGACCGTCATATTGATCATAAAAAAGGAAGTGAATTAGCATCAGCAGCCTGTTTTTTGGCTGGTTTAAAAAATGTAGCAACCGTAGTTGATAATGAGAAACAACTTGCTTGGAGGCCTAAAAAAGTATATCATTACATTCAGTGGGATGATTTACAGCCAGATTTTGTAGTCGATGTGTCTGATTTTATAGAACTTAAAATGAATGCAGTAAAAGCCTTTAAATCGCAATTTTACAATCCAGACAGCAATGAACCTGAATCTCCTATAAGCTCCAAAAATTTCTTGGAAAGTGTTCGCTATCGTGCACAAAACTTAGGTAGACTAATAGGAGTTGCTTATGCAGAGGGCTTCACGGCAGAGCGTTATGTAGCTGTAGATTCATTGGATAAATTAATTTGAAAAATATTTGCAAAATGTCATAAAAGATGTAGATTTGCAATCTCAAAAATGGTGGTTGTAGCTCAGCTGGTTAGAGCATCAGATTGTGGTTCTGAGGGTCGTGGGTTCGAACCCCATCATCCACCCAAAAAGAGGTTGAAGTTTCAACCTCTTTTTTTTTGAATTCCAAGTCGGGGGCTTGTTAGTGAAGAATGAGTAGGGAGTAGTGAATAGTGCCCTTCGACTGCGCTTAGGGTGACAGTGAATAGAAACCTAATTCCTAATTCCTAATCCCTAATCCCTAATCCCTATAGCTTACAGCAGTGAATAGTGAATAGTGTCTTTCAACTTCACTCTTTTAGAAGCAGACAGTATCGTACTGCCATTTTTACGTGAATCGTTAACTAGTTATTTTATCTTTTAAATAGAAAGCCGTATAGGATACTGGATTTTTAATTAAATCCTCAGGTGTTCCTTCAAAAATCAAATTTCCTCCCTCTTTTCCACCGTTGATTCCTAAATCAATAATATAATCGGCAGATTTTATCAAATCAAGATTGTGTTCAACTACAATCAATGAATGCCCTTTTTCAATTAAGGCATTAAATGATTTTAGTAATTTATTGATATCGTGAAAATGAAGTCCGGTAGTTGGTTCATCAAAAATAAACAGGGTCTTATCGGTTGTTGTTCCTTTAATTAAAAACGATGCCAATTTTATACGTTGAGCTTCACCGCCAGAAAGGGTAGAGGATGACTGGCCTAATTGAACGTAGCCTAATCCAACATCTTGTAAGGGAATTAATTTTTGAGCGATTTTAGGTTCTTTATGTTGTTTAAAAAAATCGATGGCTTCATCAACAGACATCTCCAATATATCAACAATGGATTTGTTGTTGAATTTAACATCTAATATTTCTTTTTGAAATCGTTTGCCGTTACAGACTTCACAGGTCATGTGTACATCGGCCATAAATTGCATTTCAACGGTTACTTCACCATCGCCTTTACATGCATTGCACCTTCCGGCATCAACATTAAAAGAAAAATGCTTGGCTTTATAGTTTCTTACCGTGGCTAATTGCAGGTTGGCATATAGGTTTCTGATATCGTCATAAGCCTTTATATAGGTAACCGGATTTGATCTGCTCGATCGTCCAATAGGATTTTGATCTACAAATTCTATTTGTTTAATCAATTGAAAGCTACCTTTAAGTTCGGTAAATTCACCAATTTTTAAACTGTTTCCGTTCAGTTTTTTTATTAAAGCCGGATACAAAATGTTCTTAACAAGGGTGCTTTTACCCGATCCGGACACCCCTGTTACAACACATAATGAGTTTAAGGGGAATTTTACATTGATGTTTTTTAAGTTGTGATGCCTGGCTCCGATTATTTCGATAAAGTTTTTAGAAGATCGGCGTTGCTTGGGCAAAGCAATTTTTAGAGATCCATTTAAATACTGAGCAGTCAAGGAATTGGATTGCAATAAAGTTTCGTAATTTCCTTGCGCTATAAGCTTTCCTCCAAAAATACCTGCTTCAGGACCGATATCAATGATATAATCTGCTGCTTTTATGAGTTCTTCATCATGTTCTACAACGATAACGGTATTGCCTATATCGCGCAGTTTTTTTAAGAGTTCAATCAATTTTTCGGTATCTTTTGCATGAAGTCCGATACTGGGTTCGTCTAAAATATACATAGATCCGACTAAGCTGCTGCCCAACGAGGTAGCAATATTAATGCGCTGAGATTCACCACCAGACAAGGTATTGGCGTTTCGGTTTAAGCTTAAATAACCCAAACCGATAGTAGTTAAAAATTCAAGTCGGGTATTTATTTCGGTTAATAACCTTTTCGAAACACCAAGTTCATAGTCGTTTAAGATTAAATTTGAGGTAAAATTTATTAATTCAGAAAGTGGTAATTCAACCAAATCAAGAATAGATTTTCCATTAATTTTTACATAGGCAGCTTCTTTTCTAAGTCTTTTTCCAGTACATACGGGACATTTGGTTTTTCCCCGGTAGCGTGAAAGCATAACACGGTATTGAATTTTATAGCTTTTTTCTTCCAAATGCTTAAAAAATGCATTAATGCCTTCAAAATGTTTGGTGCCTTCCCAAATTAATTCTTTTTGCTCCTCAGTTAATTGAAACCAAGGTTTATGAATAGGAATTTCATACTTGGAAGCATGTAAAATAAGTTGTTCTTTAAAATGATTAAATGAGTCTGATTTAAACGGAACGATGGCATCTTCATTTATAGATAAAGATGTATTTGGAATTACTAATTCTTCATCAATACCTATAATATTGCCATAACCTTCACACGTAGGACATGCACCGTATGGATTGTTAAAACTAAACAAATGGATAGAAGGTTCTACATACGTTTTTCCGTTGTGTTCAAAGCTAGTACTAAATGATGTAATTGCATTGCTTGAAATATTTTCGATAAAACATTTTCCATTGCCTTCATTAAAAGCAACTTGTACGGCATCTGCCAGTCTATAATAAAAATCTTCGTGATGTTGAACAACGATTCTGTCTACAACTATAAATACTTCATCGTTTTCTACAGGAGCATAATCTTCTATTCTGACAACAGTATTGTTTACTTTTAATCTCGAAAAACCTTGATGTGCTATTATTTTAACAAGTTTATCCAATTGTTTTTTTTGGCAAACTTGAATTGGTGCAAGTAATAAAAACTTCTCGTTTTCTTTTTGAAGTTTAATAAAATCAATCACATCGCTTACCGTATTTTTCTTAACCTCTTCATGCGTATCGGCTGTAAAGGTTTTTCCTATACGTGCATAAAACAATTTTAAGTAATCATAAATTTCGGTAGCGGTGCCAACGGTAGAACGTGGATTGGTAGCATTTACTTTTTGTTCAATGGCAATGGCAGGCGAAATACCTTTTATATAATCTACTTTTGGTTTCGACAATTTGCCTAAGAATTGGCGGGCATAAGAAGATAAACTCTCTATATAGCGACGTTGACCTTCGGCATACAAAGTATCAAATGCCAAGCTCGATTTTCCAGAACCAGACAATCCGGTGATTACTACAAATTTATTTCGTGGTATGGCAACATCTATATTTTTAAGGTTATGCAATTTTGCACCTTTAATTAAGATGTAATCTTTTGGATTTAATTTATTAAAGTCTACGTCCATTTTTTAAATAATTGCAAAAATATAAATAAAAAACTGTTTTAATAGTTGAAAGGAGTTTATATAATAATTATATTTGAGACTTACCTTTAAGTAAAATCAATTTTAACGAAATAACCAAGTGATGAATTATTGTACAATAAGTATGATTTTTGTTTCCGTTTTAAAACAAGTAACCAACTAAAAAATAACACATGAAAATTAACAAAAGCGGAGCTACTTTTTCAAGTATAGTAGGAATAGGAGCCAAAATTAAGAAAATGATGGACGAAACCGGTGAGGAATATTTATTTTTAAATCGGGGTATAAATGCAGTGTGTCCAATAGATTTAAGCAAGGTAATTCCGCTTATTGATTTTAATTCAACTAACATTCAGGTTTATCCACCAAATAAAGGAACTGTAGGGTTACGCGATGCCATAAATAATGATTATTTTGATGGAAATTCTTCCGTTGAAAACATTTCAATTACTTCAGGCGGAATGACAGCTATTGATTTACCAATTCAAATTTTAGACCTCGATACGGTTTATTTTAGTAAATACTATTGGGGTAGTTATGCTAAAATTTGTCAAGTTAGAGGAGTAAATTGGGCAACGTTTCACAACTTAACTGATTTTATTAATGATGTTAAAGTAATAAGAAATTCTGTAGATGGTGCAGATAAGAAAATAGCTGTCTTACTTTGCGACCCAAACAATCCGGTAGGAAATAAGCTGGATGATGCTTTTATGTTGGAAGCTATTAAAGAGCTCAATGCATTGAATGTAATTGTGTTTTTTGATAGTCCATATAGAAAAATATTTAACGATCATACAGACACTATCTATGTAGCGCTATTGAAATTAGAAAATGTTATAATAACAGAAAGTTTCAGTAAATCGATGGGATTAAGCGGTCAACGTATTGGTTTTATTCACAGTACCAATAAGGACTTTAATGAGGAATTAAACATTCGTTTATTGTATGGATTTAACGGTGTTAATGCTTTTGCTCAAGAATTGATAACGGTCTTACTTACAACTGAAGAAGGTAAAAAAGCAGTTTCCGATTTTAAGAAAAATACCGTTGAAGGATTGCAAAAAAATATTCAATACTTAAAAGAACATAATTTATTGGTAGAGAAATTGTATCAAAACAGTACTCCTGTCGGAATTTTTACAGTGATAAACATCTCCGAAGAAGAACTGCTCCGCCACAAAATTGGCAGTGTAGGCATGGTGTATTTTACCAACGAGAAAACGGAAGAAGTAACGCAATGGTCTAGAATATGTGTATCTGTTCCGCATCAAAAATTTAAATCTTTTTTTGATAAGATGTTAATGCATTAGCGTTGTATTTTACACTAATTATAGCTTTAATAGCGAATAGAATCTCAAAAAAATATAGATTTTTTTAGTTTTTTAATCATTTGTTTATATATTTGACTAACTAAATCCATAGTTGCCTATTGCCGAACATTACTTTTAATAGCACCCTTTAAAATTAGTTTTTAAAAGTAATTGTATGGAATTCCGTTATTTATCAGATAGCCGTTTGGTTGAAAGTTATATCGAAGGTAATGAGCAAGCACTCGAAGTACTTATCAAAAAACATCAAGTACGCATTTTTAATTTTATTTACGCTAAAGTTCGCAATAGAGAAGTAGCCAATGACATTTTCCAAGAAGTATTTATCAAAGTTATAAATACCTTAAAATCTGGAAATTATACCGAAGAAGGTAAATTTTTACCCTGGATTCTTCGCATATCACACAATTTGGTAATCGATTATTTTAGAAAATCTAAACGAATACCGGCTTTTACCGGAACGGATGATTTTGATATTTTTTTAGTAGTTAAAGATGAAGGCTTGAACGCAGAAAATCAAATGATAAAAAATCAAATTGATTCTGATATTGTTAAGTTAATTGAGGAACTTCCCGAGGATCAAAAAGAAGTATTAAACATGCGAATTTTTCATGACATGAGTTTTAAAGAAATTGCAGATAATACAGGGGTTAGCATCAATACTGCCTTGGGGAGAATGCGGTATGCATTAATTAATTTGCGTAAACTAATTGATAAACATCAGATTATTATTACAAGCTAAACAATAAAGTAAAATGTTTTACGTTCTGATTTTATAAACTAAATACAGTGCATGAAACAACTTTACATTAACAACAAAAAAGAAACAGCATTAGTACCATCGAGCGAAACGATTCAATTCTTATTGAGTTACTCAAAAGCGTTGCGGACCATTAAAACCAATAATAAGGTTTATTGCTTTCATTTGAATTAATAAAAAGACTCTGAAAAGAGTCTTTTTTTATTAAAGGTTTTTTCTGCCGATGGTTTTGGTAATTAAATCATTTTCAGGATTCCAACCCCGTGCAGGTGAATATTCACGTCCGTAATAAATAATTTGTAAGTGCAATTTATTCCATAATTCTTTGGGAAATAATCGCTTTGCATCTTTTTCGGTTTGCACAACATTTTTCCCGGATGATAAATTCCAACGATACATTAGTCGATGAATGTGTGTATCAACTGGAAATGCTGGTATATTAAAGGCTTGTGCCATTACAACACTGGCCGTTTTATGTCCTACAGCAGGCATAGCCTCCAAGGCTTCAAAAGAAGCTGGAACTTTGCCTTGGTATTTTTCAACGATTATTTTAGACAAGCCATAAATTCCTTTCGATTTCATAGGAGCCAAGCCTACGGGTTTTATGATTTCTGCAATAGTTTCAACAGAAAGTTTTATCATGTCATAAGGATTGTCTGCAATTTCAAACAATATAGGAGTAATGGTATTTACCCGGGCATCGGTACTTTGTGCAGATAACAAAACAGCAATCAACAAGGTGTACGGATCGTGATGTTTTAAAGGAATTTCCGGATTTGGATACAGGGTATCCAACGTTTGAATGATAAACTCAATTTTTTCTTTTTTATTCATTGTTGTAACTTTATACAAAACTAATAATTATGACCACATTAAAAAAGGGAGACAAAGCTCCAAACTTTAAAGGTAAAACAGAAAACAATGCTCAAATTGCATTAGAAGATTTTAAAGGGAAAAAGCTGGTATTGTTTTTTTATCCAAAAGCAAGTACACCAGGTTGTACCGCAGAAGCCTGTAATTTAAGAGATAATTACGAGCGATTTGTATCCTTAGGCTACGAGATTTTAGGTGTAAGCGCCGATGCGCCTGCAAAACAATTAAAGTTTAAAGAAAAATATCAATTGCCTTTTTCCTTACTAGCCGATGAAAATAAAGAAGTAATACATGCATATAAAGTTTGGGGTCCTAAAAAGTTTATGGGTAAAAGCTACGAAGGAATTTACAGAACCACTTTTGTTATTGATGAAAATGGAGTCTTGGAAGAGGTTATAACCGATGTAAAAACCAACGATCACGCAGCGCAAATTATCTAAATTTTTACCATCAATCGTAGGTTAAAAATACGACCTGTCATATAGTTTGGAATGCCATACGATTGTTTTGAATATGAATCCCGTACCCACGTATTGGTGATGGAGTTTTGGACATCAAACATGTTAAAAATTTCAAAACCAAAAGATACTTCACGTGTTTTTTTAAGCCACGAAGTATTGTTTTGATAATTTTCATCTTTAAGAATGTATAAAATTCCTAAATCTGCACGCTTGTAATCATTTAACCTGCTTTGAAATTGATACGGATCGGCATAGGATGGTGAGCCACCGGGTACACCGGTATTGTAGAGTAAATTCATATACATTTTAAGATTCGGAATATTAGGTACATAATCTTGGAAAAGAATAGCAAATTTTAACCGTTGATCTGTAGGCCTTGCTATATATCCCTGTTGCTTGTAATTTTCCTCCGTTTTTAAATAACCAAAACTAATCCAGCTTTCCGAGCCGGGTACAAATTCGCCGTTTAAGCGCGCATCAAATCCATAAACAAATGCCGTAGCATTGTTGTCTGCAGTATATCTAATTCTAACATTGTCAAGTGTATAAGTGTTAACCTTAGTTAAATCCTTATAATACAGTTCGGTACTTAATTTAAATGGTCGCTCGTTCCAAGTAAAACTGTATTCATTTCCTAAAATAAGGTGTAATGCTTGTTGCGCTTTTACATCAGTAGTTATACTGCCATCAAATCGTTTAAGTTCTTTGTATGTTGGCGGTTGATGATAAGCTCCTGCAGCCAGCTTAAACAATAAATTTTCATTGGATATTGGTTTTAGAGCAACTTGAAATCGCGGACTAAAAATAAGATCGGTATTCGATTGTAGGTTAGCACCTTTTACAGCCCACGATTGGAACCTGAGACCCGCATTTAACCACCAGCGAAAAGTAGCCGATGAAAAAGTGTTACTCCATTGGGTAAATCCACTCAGGCGATTGATATCAACATCGTTGAATGAGTTAATATATGTGAAGGGTACTATCGGACCTTCATACGCTTCGTAGGGCTGATTATTAGTTAGGTGTTGTAGTGGTCGAACAGAAAATCCCAACGAGTCAATTACTTCCCATTCATCGGTTTTATTTCTAATATTTTCGCGTTGGTACTTAAATCCCCAATCAAATATATGATTGTTTTTTTTATGATTGCCTTTTAAATAAATGTGTTGAATCAGTGCATCCAAATCATTTCGAGCGTGATTTAATTGAGATCCGATGGCATCCGCAAATGTTACTTCTCCAAAATTGCCCGAACTTATATCGGTATTCACTTCTCCAATATTATAAATGGCTAAAATGTCAAAATATTCAGATTCTTGTGTATTGTAACTTGCTGTTGCTAGTTGATACGTAGTATTTTCAGTGGCATTATATGCCAGTTGTAAGGCACCAAAGGTTGAGTGGTATTGATTGTTTTCTTGTCCTTCATAGTTTACAATTAATTCTAACGGATTGGCCAAGGTTCCAAACTTTGTCCGCCTGCTAATGGGTTGTAAGTTGTAATTGTTTCTAGTGATATTACTCAATAATTTAAGGGATATTTTACTGTTAGGGGTGTATGTAATAAACGATTGAAAATCTGTAAACTGAGGGTTGAAAGTGCTTTCAGAATCGCCTGATGAAACCAATAAACTGTTATCTCGGTAGCGCAAACCGGTAATTAGTGATACTTTTTGATTAAAAAGTAAATCTTCATAAGTGGCGTTAATACCCAGCAAACTGGCATCTATGTTTACAGAAAAGTCTGTAGGCATTTTGTAGGTTATGTCTAAAACAGAAGAAAGTTTATCATCGTATTTTGCCTGAAATCCGCCTGCAGAAAATTGAATATTTTGTACCATATCTACATTGACAAAACTTAGCCCTTCTTGCTGACCTGAGCGAATTAAATACAGTTTATAAACTTCTATTCCGTTTACATAAACCAGATTTTCATCAAAATTACCGCCCCTTACTTGGTATTGTGTACTAAGCTCATTACTGGCATTAACGCCGGGCAGTGTTTTTAAAATATTTTCTATACCGGCGTTTGCTCCGGGAATTTTTTTTATTTTTTCAGTAGTTATGGGCGTCATTCCTTGGGCAAAGCGCTTGGCATCTCGTATTTTAACTTCTTTTATCGTTTCGGTTTTGAGTTGTAAGGTAGGAGAAAATCGCAAGGTTCTTCCTTTTGGAACGCTAATACGTTTACTGTAAGCAAGATAACTGATGTGTATAAAGTTTAATAAAACTTCTTCGTTGTCACTAACTACAATTGAATAATAACCATTTTTATCAGAAACAGTGCCTTTATTATTAAAAGTGATAGAAACTTCTTCTAGAGGTTCTCCTTTGGCATTTTTTATATAACCTTCAACAGTAGCTGTTTGCGAAAAAATAATACATGGAAAAATGACGATGGTATATAAAATACTTTTGAGTGCTTTCAACAGATTTAAATTTTATTCTATTCTATAAAACGTTGTTTCTATTAAATTCGTATTGCCAACTTTATCAGCAACAGAAATTTTTAAGTGATGTTGATGACCTTTCAAGGAAACATCGCTAAAGTCAAAAGTAAGCATTTTCCGTTTTAAATTGTACTCCATCAAAATCCAATTTCCATTGATTTCAGCGGTGTAGGTATCGATTCCGGATAAATCATCTTCAATCATGACTTCTAAAACGGCTAATTTTGAAACCCACTGACTGGGTTTGATATTGTGCAAGCTTATCGTAGGTGGAATACTGTCTTTTAACAACATAAACGTTCCTAAGCTTTTTGTATTAGTGAAAAATATGTTTTCTTTTTTGGTTGTGTTCTCGTATTCAATCTTGTTTTTTTTATTGATATAACCAATAAAAGATTGTTGTTTCTCAACAGCGTTTAAATGCGAAACATCAAAAGTTAAGGTGTAATTTTTATCCAATGGAAGGATGGGTTGATGTACGATAGCTTTGTCTTTTGATACTTCAAATTGGATAAAGGTATCGGCATAGAAAGTGTTTTTAGGAAATGCAACTGTAACATTTTGCAAAGTAAAACGCTGAAATTCTGCTGCTTTAATAAAGTAATCAGAAGTAAATTGCGGTTTAAACTGTTTTATTTCGTCATGTTTGCCTTCAATAGGTACCGTAACTTTAGTAGCATTCCCTTTAAAATCGGTGGCAATAACTTCAATTTTATAAGTAAACCCTGCTTGTATACTAATGTTGCCGGGATATAATGAATTAATAACTGATAACGGATTGTTTAAATCGATAAAGGCTTTATGAATTCGTTTATTGGTAGTTGCATAGTGTTCATAATCGATAAGTAAGTTAAGGTACTTGGTTTCATCAAATGAAAATAAATCAAATTTTTGCTGATGATACAATTGTCCATTTACGTAAAGTTCTAATGAGTATATGCCATTTTCGTTGTTGCTTCCATTTAATAAATCATATGCGTTGATACCAATACCAATTTCACCGGACACGGCAATTTTTTCTGTTTCCAAACTGCCGTTTTTGGTTTTTTTAAGGCATAAATGATACGGAAAATTTGCGTGACTAATCTGTGTATCTTTAGTAAGCGGGTAAACAATTACCTCTTTTATTATCGGATTTATGGTGTCTTTAATGTCTAAACCAAAATGCATTGGATTGATGGGTTTCTCGGTTCGAGTATCGCGAATTTCATAATGTAAGTGAGGGTCAACAAACCCACCGGTACTTCCGGTAAAACCAATTAGGTCACCTTTTTTAACTGCAAATTCGGATGCTTTTGGAAATAGATGTACTTCATAATCCTTTTTTTTATAGTGTTCAGCTTTTACGTATTGCTCAATACTTGGGGCAAATTTTTGCAAATGTGCGTATACCGTTGTATAACCGTTTGGATGGTTAATATAAACCACCTTGCCAAAACCATAAAGCGCTACCCTTATTCTGGAAACATAACCGTCGGCTGTTGCATACACCGGAAATCCTTCTCTTTTTTGAGTTTTAAAATCGATGCCAGAATGTAAGTGATTATCTCTTAATTCGCCAAAAGTTCCAGATAGTAATAATGGAATATCCAAAGGCAATCCAAAGTAATCTTTTGGATAGTTAACTTGGGCATATAAAGTAAGCTGGATACATATAAATATCAGTAAAAAAGATTTTTTCAAGGGCAATGATTTTCAGCTAAAATATAAAATTTCAACTAATTTACATTCATAGACTTAATCAATTGTAATCAAAGTTTTTCTTAAAATAAGTTGCATGTCCTTGTTAAATTAAAAAAGGAACACTAAATTTGTAAAAATAGTTTTGGAAAAAAGTTAATGAATGTAATTTTAAAAGAGATTGATTTATTAGAAGAAAAACTCAAAATAATAGTTGAAAAATATGAGTTTTTGGCTGAGGAAAATGAGATAATAAACCAATCTGTAAATAAATTACAGCAGGAACTTAAAGCAAAAAATAAGATAATTGAAGAAATGAAGGCAGAGATGAATTATCTTAAAATTGCCAAAACTATGGAGGGTAGTAATAATGATACCAGAAACGTTAAACTGAAAATTAATACATTAATCAAAGAAATAGATCAATGTATTATACAATTGAGTGATTAAGTTCTTTTAAATGGCTGAGAGTTTTAAAATTAAAGTAACCATAGCAGACCGCGTTTATCCGCTAACCATTTCCAATCCAAATGAAGAGGAAGGTTTGCGAAAAGCGGCAAAGAAAATAAATGAATTGGTTGCTAAATTTGAAAATAATTATGCAGTAGGTGATAAGCAAGATGTATTGGCCATGTGTGCCTTGCAGTTTGCATCGCTCGCTGAAATTAAAGCCATTACCAACGAACAGGAAGTTAAAGAAGTAAACGCAAAATTAGAATCGCTTCAGTTAATGTTAGAAAAGTATATACAATAAGTTCTTTAAAATAAGTTAATTATTGCCCACATTAGTTATTTGTTAGTTAAACTCAACACTATTACATTAAAAAGGATGAGTCTAAATTGTAAAAGCACGCCTGCAAAGGATTCTTGATCAGTTTGTTAGTCCTAAACCTGTCATATGGAGTTTACAATTCCATTCTAATGTGGGCTTTTTTTATAAATAAATCATATGGAAAGTATACTATTTATAGTCATAGGAATTGTAGTTGGAGCTGCAGGTGGTGGTGTGATTGCTCACTTTATCGAATCGAGCCGAGCTAACAAAATTAAAAAGAATACACGTAAAGAAGCTTTGAATATTTTAAGAGAAGCCAATCAAGAGGCCGAAGCTATCAAACGTGATAAAATTCTTCAAGCAAAAGAAAAATTTATCGAATTAAAAGCAGAACACGAAAAAGTAATTATTGGAAGAGAGAAAAAAGCTGCTGAAACAGAAAAAAGAATTCGCGACAAAGAAGCCCAGGTTTCTCAGTTGTTAGATCAACACAAAAAATTAACGGCAGAGCTGGAAGCAAAGGGAATCGAACTTGAAAATAAGATCGATGTTTTTGAAAAGAAAACAGCTGAAGTCGAAAAATTACACCGAAAGCAAGTAGAACAACTCGAACTTATCTCCGGATATTCGGCCGAAGATGCCAAGAAAGAGTTGACCGAATCGTTGAAAGAAGAAGCACGTGCAGATGCAATGAGTTTTATTCAAGAAACCTTGGAAGAAGCTAAATTAACGGCCCAGCAAGATGCTAAAAAAATTGTTATTAACACCATTCAGCGAATAGGTGTTGAACAAACCGTAGAGAATTGTGTTTCTGTTTTTAACCTCGAATCAGACGATGTTAAAGGTAGAATTATTGGACGTGAAGGTAGAAATATCCGAGCCTTAGAATCAGCTACAGGCGTAGAAATCATTGTTGATGACACCCCTGAGGCTATTATTTTAAGTTGTTTTGATCCGGTGCGAAGAGAAATTGCCCGCTTGTCATTACACAGTTTGGTCACCGATGGACGTATTCACCCGGCGCGAATCGAAGAGGTGGTTAAAAAAGTAGAAAAACAAATCAGTCAGGAAATTATTGATGTGGGTAAACGTACGGTAATTGATCTAGGAATTCATGGAATACATCCAGAATTGATAAAAATCATTGGCCGTATGAAGTACCGTTCATCTTACGGACAAAACTTACTGCAACACTCACGCGAAGTTGCTAACTTATGTGGGGTAATGGCTGCAGAATTGGGATTGGATGCCAAATCGGCTAAACGTGCCGGTTTGTTGCACGACATTGGTAAAGTTCCGGAAATGGAAAGTGATTTACCACACGCACTATTAGGTATGGAATGGGCAGAGAAATATGGCGAAAAACCACATATTTGCAACGCCATTGGTGCCCACCACGACGAGATAGAAATGAAAACACTCATTGCGCCTATTGTACAGGTGTGCGATGCCATTTCAGGTGCCAGACCGGGTGCCAGACGTCAGGTGTTGGATTCCTACATTCAGCGTTTGAAAGACTTGGAAGAAGTAGCCAACAGCTTTAACGGAGTGCAATCAGCTTATGCCATTCAGGCCGGACGTGAATTACGTGTATTGGTTGAAAGTGATAAGATAAACGATGCCAAAGCTGCTGAATTATCATTCAATATCACCCAAAAAATACAAAACGATATGACCTATCCGGGTCAGGTTCGGGTAACGGTTATACGCGAAACCAGAGCCGTAAATATTGCGAAATAATAAATAACCACGCTATAAGCGTGGTTTTTTTATGCCGTTATAAAAATAAATGATGGCAGCAAATAGGTGTTGATTTCATTGTAAAACTACATTTGTAACTAAAAGGTTAAGACATGCAAACAAAATTTAATCCCTGGCATCAAGTTTCACCGGGGGATAAACTACCAGAAATTGTAAACGGAATTGTTGAAATTCCGAAAGGTACCCGTGCAAAATACGAGCTCGATAAAGAAAGCGGACTTCTTAAGCTTGACCGGGTGTTGTATTCTTCCGTGTATTATCCCGCAAATTATGGCTTCATTCCACAGAGTTACTGCGATGATAAAGACCCCTTGGATATTTTAATTCTTTCACAAATTGATGTGGTGCCGCTGTGTTTCGTGCCTGCTAAGGTTATTGGGGTAATGCGTATGTTAGATGGAGGTGAAGCCGATGATAAAATTATTGCCGTGGCAGTTGGCGATCCCAGTGTAAGTCATATTAACGATATTTCAGAACTGCCACAGCACTTTATATCAGAATTGCGCAATTTTTTTGAAGATTATAAAAAACTGGAAAATAAATCGGTAGTCGTTGAAAATTTCTTAGATGCCAAAACAGCAATCCAAATTTTACAAGAGAGTTTCGAATTGTACCAGAAGGTTTTTAACAAAAAATAACCTGGCAATCTTAGCGGCGCGGATGGTATTTTTCCAGCACTTCTTTTAAAAACGTACGATCTAAATGCATATAAATTTCAGTAGTAGTAATGCTCTCATGTCCCAACATTTGTTGTATGGCTCGTAAATCAGCGCCTTTTTCCAAGAGATGTGTTGCAAAGGAATGCCGAAACGTATGCGGACTTACCTGTTTTTTGATGCCTGCCTTTTGAACCAAATCTTTAATAATGATAAACACCATGTTGCGTGTAAGCTTTTTGCCGTTTCTGTTCAAAAACAAGATGTCTTCATGTCCCTTTACCTTGGGATTATGTAAACGAATATAACTGATGTACATATTTATATAATGCTGATTCAACGAATTGATTGGCACATAGCGTTCTTTATCGCCTTTTCCGTGTACTTTGATAAATCCTTCTTCAAAAAATAAATCGGATAGTTTTAGGTTGATGAGTTCCGTCACACGCAATCCACTTCCGTATAGGGTCTCTAATAAGGCTCGGTTGCGTTCGCCTTGAGGGTGGCTTAAATCAATACACTTTATGATACGGTCAATTTCTGTTTCGCTCAGAACATGGGGTAGTTTACGTCCAATTTTAGGTTGTTCAACCAGTTCTGTTGGATTGCTGTTCCTGTATTTTTCTAGAATCAGAAAATCAAAAAAACTCTTTAAACCTGAAATTAAACGCGATTGAGAACGTGCGTTTAGCTTTTTGGAAACTTCGTAAATAAATTCATGAATGGTGTCGTATGTAATGTGTATCGGACTAATAATTTGATTGGTTTCATCCAAATATCTTATCAGTTTACTAACATCACGGGTATAACTCATAACAGTGTTTTTTGATAAACCTTTTTCAATTTTCAAGTAATTCTGATAATCCTTAAGAGCTTGTTCCCATTTCATTTACCAAATATAACTCAAAAAACAATGACGAAGATCATTCTACAGATTGATTAAAATCATTGTTTTATGAGAATTTAGAAAATACCTTCGACAGTTTAATACTAAAAAGTATTTTATAAGTACTAACCAAAACATTTTATTATGAAAAAAACAACATTTTTATTTTTGATTCTTACTATTTTTTGTTTTAGTGTAAATGCCCAAGGAAAATGGGGCTTAAAAGCAGGAGCAGATTTTGCAACCATAAAGGTATCTGGATTTGGCTCTTCGTCTGAAACCGGATTTTTTTTAGGAGCTTACACAACCTTCAATTTATCGGATAGTTTTGTATTACAGCCAGAACTTTTATACGTTAATATTGACGGTTCAGATTTTCTAAGCATTCCGGTATTAGCTAAAATACCTTTCGGAGATAAATTTTATGGTTTGGCCGGTCCAAGCTTGAACTATTTTTTTGATGATATGGACGAAGATTTTAAAATAAATCTGGATGCAGGTTTGCAATACGATCTTTCTCAATCTGTTGATCTAAGCGCCCGTTATTCATTTGGATTGGGAGATATTGATGTCAACGGATTTTTTGTTGGAATTGGATTTAAGTTCTAAATAATTTCATGTTAATTGTTTATTTTAAGAAGGAGCTTGGATACAAGCTCCTTTTTTTTATACTTTTACGAAAACAAGCAGCATGAACCTAATCATCATAAACGGACCCAATCTAAATTTAATTGGTAAAAGAGAGCCCGAGATATACGGTTCTACCACTTTTGAAGACTTTTTTATCCAATTGAGGGCTAAATATTCGAATCTCTCAGTCGATTATTTTCAATCCAATATTGAAGGCGAACTGATTGATAAATTGCATGAAGTAGGTTTTTCATACGATGGCATTATCCTCAATGCCGGTGCTTACACCCACACTTCAGTAGCCATTGGTGATGCCATTAAATCGATAAAAACACCGGTTATTGAAGTGCATATGTCCAATGTTGCAGCGCGTGAAGAGTACAGACATACTTCATTTATTGCACCAAATGCCAAGGGTTTAATTATCGGTTTTGGATTAAATTCCTACCAACTGGCCATTGAAGCATTTCTTTCGGCATACTAATTTAAGGTACCGTTCGTTTTAAATTTAAATAGTCATGAATAAAATTGGAAATACACCGGTTTTGGTCGTATTTTTGATGTATTAATTGCCGTAAAAACCATCGACTTATGAAGAAAAAAATAATACTATCCGTAGTAATTGTTGTATTAGTGTTGGTAAGTGCACTTGTCGCCATACCGTATTTTTTTAAAGATAATCTGGTAGCTTTTATAAAGAAAGAGGTCAATAAAGACTTGCTGGCCACAGTCGATTTTCAAGAAGTGGATCTCACACTTTTTAAAAGCTTTCCGGATGTAACACTAAAATTACAACAGTTAACAGTTATTAATCAGGCGCCTTTCGAAAATGATACCTTGTTTTATGCCCAACAACTGGATTTGGATTTTAACATTAAACAACTGTTTAAAAAAGAACTAAAAAACCTCGATATAACAGACGTTGCTGTAAAAGAAGCCTTAGTACAGTTAAAGGTGAATGCCGCTGGAAAGGTAAATTGGGATATTTCAAAACCAACTTTAGATGATGGAAAATCAGAAAGCACCGCCATCAATATGAAAATAAAACACTACCTAGTTGAAAATTCGACTGTGCTTTACATCGATGATGAAAGTTCGATGAAACTTGAAGTCAAGGGATTAAATCACAAAGGTTCAGGTGATTTTGATTTGTCTAAACTCGATGTGCAAACCACTTCAACTGCCGATGAACTAAGCTTTGTTATGGGTGGAGTTCCTTACATCAACAAAGCTAAAGTTATACTCGATGCCCTGATCGGAGTAGATTTTGATGCTATGAAATTCACTTTTAAAGAAAATAAAGGTTTTATAAACGACTTGGCTTTGGTGTTCGAAGGCATGGTGCAGCTTAATTCAACTGATATGGATATCGATATGAAGTTTGAAGCGCCTGATGCCGATTTTAAAAACTTGCTATCGCTGATTCCATCAGCCTACAGCGAAAATTTTACCGAGCTGAAATCTACCGGAAAAGCAACAATCTCAGGAAATTTTAAAGGGAAATATACCGATGAATTGCTGCCTGCTTTTGAGATTTTAATTAAAACAAGCGAATCCAGCTTTCAGTATCCGAATTTGCCAAAAGCTGTTACCAACATTTATGTTGATGGAGGTATTAAAAACGAAACCGGAAGAATAGATGCTACCTATTTGACTATCAATGACCTGCGTTTTACGGTAGATAATGACCCGTTTAGCGCCAAAGGCTTGGTGACAAACTTGATGTACAATCCTACAGTAGATGGCTATTTTAAAGGAACCATCAATTTAGCCAATTTGTCTAAAGCCTACCCAATGCCGGCCAATGTTCCGGTAAAAGGAATACTTAAGGCCGATGTAAAAATTAAGGCCGATCAGCAATCTATCACCAACAATCAGTTTAAAAACATACAAAACTCAGGAACCCTATCGTTGCAGCAATTTGTTTACGAAGGTGATGCCATGCCGCATCCTTTTCATATAAGCCGGGCTGGGATAAAATTTGATACCCATACCGTTCATTTAACTGATTTTAATGCAAATACTGGTAAAAGTGATTTGGCGGTTTCGGGTCGTTTGGATAATTTCTATGCTTTTATGTTTGATAACAAGGAGTTGAAAGGTGTGTTTAATGCCCGGGCAAATCAGTTTACTATAGCCGATTTCTTAAAAGCCGATGAAACCGCCAAAACGGATGAAAAGCCAGTGTCGACTGCGTTTAAAATTCCTGCAAACCTCGATTTAACTGCCAATGTCAATGCTAAAAATGTGCAATACGATAATATCACGCTTAAAGAAGTGAGTGGCCAATTGGTATTAAAAGATGAAAAGGTAAGTTTTATAAACACCAAGGCCAATTTATTGGGGGGTGCAATTGCTATTAACGGCTCGGTAAGTACTAAAACAAATCCGGCTACTTTTGACATGGATATGGGAATTCAGAATTTTGACATCAGCGAATCCTTTGCCATGCTCGAAACCTTTCAATCCATTGCACCCATTGCAAAAGCTTTAAAAGGTAAATTGAATACCTCGTTTGCACTCAAAGGAAATTTAGGCGATGATATGACACCCGATCTCAATTCGTTAAGTGGTAATGCCTTGGCACAAATGCTGGTTGATCAAATCGATACCAAACAATCCCAGGTATTGAGTCTGCTGAGTTCTCAGTTTACTTACCTCGATCCAAACCGACTCAATTTAAAAGATTTAAAAACTGCGGTCACTTTTGCTGAAGGTAAGGTGACCTTGAAGCCTATTACCTTAAAATGGAACGACATCAGCATGCAAATAAACGGAGTACACGGTTTTGATAAAAGCCTGAACTACAATTTACAAATGGAACTTCCTGCCAAGTATTTGGGTAAAGAGGCTTCGCAATGGTTATCAAAAATGACGGCAGAAGAACAGGATAAAATTACGGTACCTTTAACTACCTCCATAAGCGGTTCTATGAATGCGATTCAAGTAAAACCCAATATGCAGGCTGCAGTAAGTGCCTTAACTCAAAAAGTAGTTAGCACTCAAAAAGATAAACTGTTAGGTAAAGGAACTGATGCCTTAACGACCATGATTACCGGTAAAAAACCAACAGAAACAAAAACCGATTCGGTGGTATCGACC
>JAGXRT010000012.1 GCA_018335575.1 Bacteroidota bacterium
CTAAAATGGGAACTCGGTCCTAGCAATGTTGTGGTTATTCACTTAACACTGGTTCCTTATTTGAAAGCTGCGGGCGAATTAAAAACAAAACCAACGCAACACTCTGTTAAATTATTAATGGAAAGTGGATTAAGCCCTAACATATTAGTATGTAGAACAGAACATCATCTAAACGACACAATTAAAGAGAAACTAGCGTTATTTTGCAACGTTCAAAAAAAGGATGTTATTGAATCTATAGATGCAAAAACCATTTATGAAGTTCCAAATTTGATGCTTAAAGAAGGATTGGATCAAGTAGTTTTAGAAAAATTAAACCTTTCTACAGAGCAACATCCAACACTTGAAGCCTGGAACGAGTTTTTGAAAAAACTTAAAAATCCGAGCAGCACTGTTGAAATAGGTTTAATTGGAAAATATGTAGAATTACAAGACGCCTATAAATCTATAGCTGAAGCATTTATTCATGCAGGAGCTAAAAATAATATCAAAGTATCAATTAATTGGATTCATTCTGAAAGTATTACCGAAGAAAATATCCATTCAAAATTATCGCATTTAAAAGGAATCCTAGTAGCTCCCGGTTTTGGCGAACGCGGAACTGAAGGAAAAATTGCAGCTATTAAATATGCCCGTGAAAATAAGGTTCCATTTTTAGGCATCTGTTTAGGAATGCAAATGGCGGCTATTGAATTTGCCCGTAATGTACTAGGTTTTTCAGATGCTAATTCAACAGAAATGAATCCAAAAACTAACCATCCGGTAATTGATTTAATGGAAAGTCAGAAAGAAGTTACTGATAAAGGCGGTACCATGCGATTAGGAAAATGGAAGTGCAAACTTGATAAAAACTCAAAAGCATTTGATGCCTACAATTCTGAGTTTATAGACGAACGTCACAGACATCGTTATGAATTTAATAATAAATACTTAAATCAAATGGCTGATAATGGATTAATAGCAACCGGTATTAACCCAGAAACCAATTTGGTTGAAATTATTGAAATCCCCAACCATCCGTGGTTTGTGGGTGTTCAATACCATCCAGAATATAAGAGTACGGTTTTAAATCCACATCCTTTGTTTGTAGATTTTGTGAAAGCATCGTTAAATTATCAACTTAAAACGGAATAATTAGCAATCATTCTATTCCTTTAAAAATAGAATACTTAAATTTGCCCGATTTTAATTGTCAAGATTTTAAAATATTCAATATAAATGGAAGAAAAAAAATTTGATTTCAATTCGCTAATAGGATTTATATTATTAGGATTGATTATGGTTTGGTATTTTTATATGAACCAACCCACTCCTGAACAACTTCAAGAGCAACAAAAACAAGAAGAAATAGTTAAACAACAAAAAAACGAAACTACAGATACTGTTATTGATGTTGCTGAAAGTGAACCAATAAACCAAATAACAGATTCTATAGCAATTGCCAAAGCTCAAAGTAAATTGGGTGCGTTTTCATACGCTGCTTCATTGCCAAGTGCTACAGATGCTACTTCTACATTAGAAAATGAGCTAGTTAAATTGGTAATTTCCAATAAAGGCGGACAAATTATTGAAGCTGAACTTAAAAACTTTAGAACTCACGATTCTTTACCGCTGTATTTAATTAAAGATAATAATGCCTTGTTTAATTTAAATTTTACAACGGCAGACAATAGAGTACTAAACTCCAAAGATTTATTTTTTGAACCAACATTAACAAAAATTGGCGATAATCAGGTATTATCAATGAAATTAAAGATTTCAGAAGAAAAGTATTTAGAGTATCGATATGAAATGAAACCGAACGATTATATGGTTGACTTTTCAATAAAAACTGTTGGTGTAGAAGAAATGATTAATACAGCACAGGAAGTAAAACTATCGTGGGATTTAAAAAGTTTTAGTCAGGAAAAAAGTGTTAAGTATGAAAATCAATACTCTACCTTACGATGGTTGCATAATGGAGATGAATTTGATAAGATAAATGCCATGAGCGATGATGAAGAAACGGTTGAGAATTTAAATTGGGTATCGTATAAACAACAATTTTTCTCATCTATTTTAATTACTGAAACACCTTTTAAAAATGCCAAATTAGGTGTTGTTAATTTAGTAAAAGATGAACAAGTAGATACTGTATTTACAAAACAATACAGCGCATTAATTCCATTGGAAATTAAAAATGGCGAAATGAACTACGCCATGAATTGGTATTATGGTCCATCTGATTATAAAATACTAACTAGCTACGAAGACAAAAATTTAGCAGACGTTATCAATTTAGGTTGGGGTATTTTTGGATGGTTAAACAAGTTTTTATTCTTACCGGTATTTAATTTCTTAAGTAGTTTTATCAGCAACTTTGGATGGGTAATTATTTTAATGACTATCGTAGTTCGTATTCTAATGTCACCATTAGTTTACAAATCATATTTGTCAAGTGCTAAAATGAAGGTATTAAAACCTGAAATGGAAGAATTAAACAGCCGTTTACCTGGTAAAGAAAACAGTATGAAGCGTCAACAAGAGATGATGCAGATTTATAACAAAGCCGGCGTAAACCCAATGGCGGGATGTATGCCTGCGCTGTTGCAAATGCCAATTTTCTTCGCGCTATTTCAGTTTTTCCCTGCTATGATTGCTTTACGTCAAGAAGGGTTTTTATGGGCCGATGATTTATCATCATACGACAGTGTGTTCAAATTACCTTTCTACATACCATTTTATGGAGACCATGTTAGTTTATTCCCAATTTTAGCATCCATCGCCATCTTTTTCTATATGAAGATGAGTCAAAGTCAACAAATGGGAATGCAGCAACCTACCCAAGAAGGAATGCCTGATATGCAGCAAATGATGAAAATAATGATGTATATCTCGCCAGTTATGATGTTATTCTTCTTTAATATGTACGGTAGTGGCTTGAGTTTATATTACTTCATATCAAACTTATTAACCATCGGAATTATGTATGTTATCCGTGAGTTTATTATTGATGAAGATAAAATTCATGCACAAATACAAGAAAATAAAAAGAAACCTCAAAAAGTGAGCAAATTCCGTCAAAAATTAGACGAAGCCATGAAACAGGCGCAGGAACAACAAGCAAAAAAATCAAAACGATAAAATTAGAATCCCGATATACCTCGGGATTTTTTATTTTAAAAAATCTGATTTAAATCAACCGCTGTGTAAAATTAGATTTGTAGTTTTGAACTAACAAAAGTTTTAATTATTCATAAAAACTAACCATGGAAAAAATTGTATTGTTATACCATACTACCGACGGACATACCGTTGAAATTTGTGAAGCTATTAAAAAAGAAATCGATACTGCTAAAAATGAAATTACCATTGTTTCATTGATAGAACAACCTAATTTCGACATTGCTGATTTTGATAAAGTAATCATTGGCGCATCTATTCGCTATGGATACCACCATAAGTGTGTGTTTAAGTTTATTAAAGAAAATGAAGCCTTGTTAAATCAAAAGAAAAATGCCTTTTTCTCTGTTAATGTAGTAGCGCGTAAACCTGAAAAAAACACGCCCGAAACCAATCCGTACTTACAAAAATTTTTAAGTCAGATTTCTTGGAAACCAAAATTACTGGATGTTTTTGCAGGTAAAATTGAGTACCCAAGATATGGTTTTTTTGACAGAATCATGATTCAGTTAATTATGAAAATAACTAAAGGACCAACTGATAAAACTCAGTGTTACGAGTTCACAGATTGGAATCGCGTAAAAGCATTTGGCAGAAAAATAAGTGATTTATAATTTTTGTTGAATCCAACTTTTTAAAAAACCACTACCGTATCCTATAAATTGTATTAAAGTTGTGATAGCACTTAAAAATCCAACTTTAATACTTTTATTTTTTAGTGACGCATCTATAAAAATCGCTATAAAATACACTTTATAAAGTGCCCAAAGTTGCCAATAACCCGTAAAGAGAGCCATCACCGATAGCATTAATCCTATAATAAACAAAGATGGAAACCAATAAGTTAACTTTGCTGTTGGTGGGTATTTTTGATTCAACACTGGCCGGGCTGTTCCGAAATTATAGGTTTGGAGCAGAAATTGCTTAAAGGTTGATCTTCTTTTATGATAAACAAAAGCATTTGAGATTAACTGACTTTTAAATCCCAATGATTCCAATCGCAATGACAAATCAATGTCTTCTCCGTACTTCATTTCAGAAAATCCATTGGAAGCTTCAAATGCATTTTTAGAAATTCCCATATTAAAACTTCTGGGTTGAAATTTTCCTATTCCTTTCTTTTTACCGCGAATTCCACCTGTTGTTAACAAAGACGTCATGCTGTAATTAATAGCTTTTTGAATCGCTGTAAACGATGGATGTGCAGCATCAGGTCCTCCATAAAAATCGGTATAATTTAAGGATAAAGATTTCTCAACGGCATCTAAATAGTGAGACGGCAATAAAACATCCGAATCTAAAATGACAAAATAGTTACCATTCGCCTTTTGCATGCCAAAATTCCTACTGTCTCCTGCACCTGTATTGGGTTTAAAAAAATAGTTAACTAAAAGTTGATCAGTATATTTTTTGACAACAGATTTACAAGGAAGTGTTGAACCATCCTCAACTACAATAATTTCAACAGTATTTTCAAACACTTGATTTGTTAGTGATTGCAGTAACTCCTCAATTTCTTGAGGTCGATTATAAACAGGAACTATAATTGAAAATTGCAGATTCAAACAGTTTTATTTTACTTCAAAAATATAAAAAAAGCTCCACTATCGGAGCTTTTAAAATAGCATAATTACTGATTATTATTTGTTCATATAATCGTTTACAATAGCATCACTTATTCCCATATTGGAGAATCCACCATCATGTAGCAAGTTCTGCAGCGTTACTTTTCTTGTTAAATCAGAGAACATAGAAATGGTATAATCAGCACATTCCAAAGCCGTAGCATTGCCAAGTGGTGACATTTTTTCAGCATATTCTAAGAAATTGCTGAATCCTTTCACACCCGAACCCGCGGTGGTTGGTGTTGGTGATTGAGAAATGGTATTGACACGCACTTTAAAATCGCGTCCGAAAAAATATCCAAAACTACGTGCAACCGACTCTAAATAGGCTTTGTTATCAGCCATATCATTATAATCTGGGAAAACACGTTGGGCTGCCATGTATGAAAGCGCCACAATGCTACCCCACTCATTCATAGCTTGTTGCTTGTACAATACTTGCATCACTTTGTGAAACGAGAGTGCAGAAACATCAAATCCCTTATGCGTAAAATCGTAATTTTGATTGGTATAATGATTTCCTTTTCTAACGTTTATAGACATCCCAATAGAATGCAGTACAAAATCTAATTTTCCTCCTAAAATCTCAACAGACTTAGTTACTAAATTTTCTAAATCTTCCATAGAAGTTGCATCTGCCGGAATAATTTGTGAACCTGTTTTTTCGGCCAACTCATTAATTTCTCCAAATCGCATGGCAATTGGTGCATTGGTTAGTACAAATGTTGCACCTTCTTCTTTAGCGCGTTCTGCAACTTTCCAAGCAATAGAATTATGATCTAACGCCCCAAAAATAATTCCTCTTTTTCCTTTTAGTAAATTGTACATATGTAAATTTTTATTTGATAATCCAATTCAATTAGTTGACGGCAAAGTTAACCGAATATTTTAAAAATAATAATTTTTATGCTAAAAGCTGTTTTGCATGTTCTAAAGCACTTTCAGAAATAGACTTACCCCCCAACATTTCGGCTAATTCTTCAATACGTTCAGATTTGGATAATTTTTTGATGTGGGTGGTTGTCTTTTGTCCAACATCCGATTTGTATACTTTATATTGATTTGATCCTTTAGCAGCAATCTGCGGTAAATGCGTAATGGTAATTACTTGCATATTTTTAGCCATTTGAAGCATGATTTCACCCATTTTATTGGCAACTTCGCCCGAAATACCCGTATCAATTTCATCAAAAATAATGGTGGGCAAATGACTGTAATTGGATAAAACAGCCTTAACAGCCAACATAATTCTAGACATTTCGCCTCCTGATGCAATTTTCTTCAGTTCGCCAAGTGTAACGCCTTTATTTGCAGAAAACAACCATTCTATATCACTTTTTCCATTTTTATAAAATTCTTGAGCATAGGATAGATTTATTTTAAATTGTGCATTTGGCATCCCTAATTGATGCAAGATAGACTCAAGTTGCGAAGTAAACATCGGAATCACTTTTTCGCGTTGTTCATGAATACTAAGTGCTAACAGCTCTAATTGTTCTTTAACCTTGTCAATTTCAAGTTGTTTTGCATTAATAAATTCTGATGCGTTTTCAACCATTTGTACTTTTATTTCGAGTCGCTGTTGCACCTCTAGCAATTCTTTAATGCTTGTAACCTGATGTTTTTTTTGAAGCATATAAATAAGCTGCAATCTATTGTTTATATGCTCTAATTCGGATGGATCAACATCAATCTGCTCAAATGCCTTATTCAGTGATTGAAAGATATCATTAAATTCAATTAAAATACTATCCAATCGCTCAAAAGTTTCTTGATATTCAGAAGAAAAGCTGGATATTTTAGCAAGGTTGTTTTTAATTTTTTTTAGTGTATTTTCAGCGCCAATTTCTTCATTTTCTGAAAGCTGGATGGCTTCAGATAAATTTAACTTAATCTCTTCTATATGCGTTAACTTATCCAATAAAAGCTCTAATTCTTCCTGTTCATTTTGAATCAATTTAGCAGCATTTAATTCATTTAATAAAAATGAATGATACTCAAATTGCTCTTTCTCAAATTGTTGTTTCGAAATTAAATCATCGTATTCTTTAAGCAGCTTTTTGTATAAAATCAAACCTCTTTTATACGATTCAATTTTAGGCTGATGATTTGCCAATGCGTCCAACACCTCAAATTGATATGTTTTTTCTGTTATTGAAAGGGTTTTATTTTGCGAATGAATATCGATTAACAAATCATTTAATGCTGTTAATACCGATAAATTCACAGGGGTATCATTAATAAATGCCCGCGATTTTCCGCTGGGCAAGATTTCTCTTCTGATGATGGTTTGATCGTCATAATCAATATTTTCATCTTCAAAAAAAGCTTTTAAATCATAGTTTTTAATAGCAAATTCTGCTTCAATTATACATTTTTTGGAAGTGTCTTTTAAGCTGGTTAAATCGGCTCGATTACCCAAAACAAGACCTAAGGCACCAAGAAGAATTGATTTCCCTGCACCGGTTTCGCCAGTAATAATGGTAAGACTATCAGTTAATTCGAACTGAAGTTCATCGATTAAGGCAAAATTTGAAATGTTTAACGAGCTTAACAATCGAATATAATTTAACGGATATAAAAATATGTAATTCTAATTAATTTTTTGCCACTTCAAAGCATTGGTAGCCGAGATAGAATTGAGTACTCTTTTTAAATTATAGGTATCATAAGAGGGTCCTTCTTTAAAGATATTTAACAACTCATCTGATTTGGCATCCATAAAAATGCGAACCAACAAGGAATTGGGCCGTTGATTGTACAATTCTTCCAATGAAATTACCGCGTTTGCAATAACATCTTTTGAGTTTGGAATATCAGCATACATCCTATCCAATCCGTTGATGTGGTATTGATATATTGAATTTCTGAGCACATCAAAAGTTGGTGAAAGCAACTCGTTGGTTAATAAATATCGGTTTTTAGAACCATCGTTAGAATTCCATCCAATATTTCCTGTGGGTTGTGCCAAACTTACCACGTTTTGGGCCTGATAATAAAATTCATCTCCACCTTTTTCTTCAAATGAATCTGCATCAACTCCTAAAATAATATAACTGTAATACGCAATTACCGAAATTAAATTTGACTGAAAATTATTTGGGTTGTAAAAAAACGGCTCAAACTCGGTGTATTTAAACGAGAGTTGATCATCTTTATAATTAAAAATAGGTGTTGAATAAGTAGAATTAAAAACCGGTCGCGATGCTTGAATTTGAATGGATCCCCGAAAATCATTATTGGTTTGTTCGAGCAAGGTAATGGTAAATACACATTCTATTTGCTGATGTGCGTTGTAAGAATTATTCGTCCATTTTTTCTGACTTACAAATTCGTTCAGCGAGTTTTCCAAGGTTTTGAAAATCTGCTTGTTTGAACCGGGGATTTTATCAGAATTTACGATTACCTTACACTGAAATTCCTGAGCGAAAACATTCGCAACAAATAAATTGAGTACAAAAAATAAAATTATTTTATTCATGAAGTTTGGAAATTATAACGTCAAAAATATCTTGCGCAACTGCTGCTTTAGATTTAAGACTAAATTCCGACTTTTTTTTGAATTTATCAATAATTGTAATTTTATTTGTTGATTTTTGAAATCCTGCTCCTTCATCATTCAATGAATTCAGTACAATTAAATCCAGGTTTTTAGCAACTAATTTCTTTTCGGCATTTTCAACTTCATTGTTTGTTTCAAGCGCAAATCCAACTATGAATTGCTTGGTTTTTTTACTACCCAAAGAGGCTAAAATATCTTGAGTTGGTACTAAATTAATGGTTAAATTGGCCGCAGATTTTTTAATCTTTTGATTTGAAACTTCCACCGGTTTATAATCGGCAACTGCCGCTGCCATAATTACAATATCAGCATCCTCGAACGATTTATGCGTTGCATGATACATTTCATCGGCAGAAATCACATCGATTCTTTTAATAAAAGAATGGGATATTTTTTCGTTGGATGGTCCACTTATCAATATTACCTGAGCTCCTAACTGAGCTGCCCTGTTTGCCAGTTCAAAACCCATTTTACCCGATGAATGATTTCCAATAAACCGTACAGGGTCAATTGCTTCATAGGTTGGACCTGCTGTAATGAGCACTTTTTTATTTTTTAAAGGTAATTTTGACAACAAATCTGCCTCAATAAACTGTACAATATCTTCGGGTTCAGCCATTCTTCCCTCACCTTCTAATCCACTGGCTAAAAATCCGCTTGTTGCAGGTATACAAATATTGCCGAATGATTGCAATTTTTCAATGTTTTCTTTTGTTGATGGATGTTGGTACATGTCTAAATCCATCGTAGGGGCAAAATATACTGGGCATTTTGCAGACAAATAAGTTGCCAAAAGCAAATTATCACAAATGCCATCAGCCATTTTGGATAAGGTATTGGCCGTGGCAGGAGCAATCAACATAAAATCGGCCCAAAGCCCTAACTCCACATGACTATTCCACAATTCTTCATTCTCTTCTTTTCCAACAAAAGAATAAAAAACTGGATTATTAGAAAGTGCGGATAAGGTTAATGGTGTAACAAAATCCTTAGCTGCAGGAGTCATAACTACTTTAACCTCAGCTCCTGCTTTAATAAAAAGTCGAACTAAAAACGTTGTTTTATACGCTGCTATTCCGGCAGTAATACCGAGTAATACTTTCTTACCGCTTAAGGCAGCCATAACTTACTTATTTAGATTGTTGCTCTTGTTTACGGTAGTAAATTTTATCATCAAACCATTCTTGAACAGCAATAGCAGTTGCCTTTGGAAGTTTTTCGTAAAACTTAGAAACTTCTATTTGTTCTTTATTTTCAAAAACTTCTTCTAAGCTATCGTTATATGTGGCAAATTCTTCTAATTTTTCAATTAGTTCTTTCTTCATATCTGCACTAATTTGTTCTGATCTTTTAGCAATAATTGAAATTGCTTCATACAAATTTTCTACAGGCGCTTCCACTGCTCTTTTATCATAAGTAACAGTACTTACCGGTGCTTTTGAGTTTTTATAATCCATGATTTACTAATGTTTCTGTTTTAGGTAATAATTCTAATTCTTTATTTAACACGTCCAACATCTTATTAGCCTCTTCTAAATATTTTGATGAAGGATAATTTCTCTTAAGTTTTTGATGTGCTTTAATGGCATTGTTAATACGCTCTTCTTTTTTCAAAATGACGCTTTTTAAAGCCAAATCATTAGAAGCTTTAAAACGTAAAAACATTGCTTCCTCTCTATAAATAGTTCCTAAATAATCGGAAGTCAAATTATCAAACGCCACGATTGCTGCTTTGTAATCTTCAATTAAATAGTATTGTTTAGCAATTTCAAATGCTTTTTTCTCAAGTTTTATCGTAAGTTCTTTTACTAATTTATTGGCTTCAACAACATATTCACTTGCCGGATACGTATTGATAAAATTCTGAAGTGCTTCTATTGCCTGTGTTGTTTCTTTTTGATCTAAACTGTATTTAGGCGATTGTTTGTAATAGCTTAATGCAGCATAAAATGCAGCTTCCTCTTTTTTTGAACTCTTAGGATAGTTTTTGGTAAATTTATCAAAATAGTACGCTGCTAAATTGTAGTCTTTTATTTGATAATGTGCATCAGCCACCATAAATTGAATACGTTCCATTTGCGGTTTATCGCGGTAACTTGGTGTAATTTTTTCAAACAATGGTATGGTTTTGCTATACTTTTTAGCATCGTATAACTCGGTAGCCATTTTATACCGATCTTCTACTGATCCTTTGTTTAAAACCTTTTGATATTCACTACACGAACTTAAGGTAACAAATACCAACAACAATACTATTTTGATAGAGTTTTTAATCATGGTGCAAAAGTATATATTAATTATGGATTTATAAAAAGAAATTTTTGTTAAAAAAATCCATAACAATTTCAATAAATGTATGTTATACCAGTTTATTTAGCTGTATCTGGAGCAATAAATCGTACAATATCATTATCAAATAAGTACAATCCTCCTTTGTCATTGCCAATTAAATTTAGTTTATCTAAAATGGTGCGCGCTGTTGATTCTTCTTCAATTTGCTCAGCTACATACCATTGTAAGAAATTATGAGTCGCATAATCTTTTGCTTCTAACGTAATTCTTACCAATTCATTAATACTTTCAGAAACAAAAATCTCGTGTTTTAATTGTGTTTCAAAAATTTCTTTTAATGATTTGTAATCTGTTTGTGGTCCTTTTAATTCTGAAACGATGGCATGTCCTCCTCGTTCGTTTATATATTTTACAAGTTTTAACGAGTGTTCGCGCTCTTCATCAGATTGTGCGTACATAAAATTTGCCACTCCTTCAAATCCTTTAATTTCAGCCCATGATGCCATGGCTAAATAAATTTGAGACGATTCTGCTTCTAATCTTACTTGGTTGTTTAATGCAGTTTCAATAGCTTTTGATAACATAGTTATTCGTTTAATTGGTTTATAAATAAATTTATTTTTTCTTTTAATTGATTTGTTGCCGGTACTAAAGGCAATCTTACTGTGTCGTTACAAAGTCCTAATTTTTCAAATAAAGCTTTTATTCCAACAGGATTTCCCTCTTCGAAAATTAAATCGATACTTTCCATAATTCTGTAATGAATACTGTAGGCTTCTTTATTTTTACCTGCTAATCCACAGCGAATCATGTCTGAAAATTCTTTCGGTAATCCTTCTGCAATTACACTAATTACACCTGCTCCACCTGCTAATACCATTGGTAAAGTAATCATATCATCACCCGAAATAACTAAAAAATCAGTTGGTTTATGCTGAATAATTTTCATCGCCTGAACCAAATCTCCGGCTGCTTCTTTTATTCCAATAATATTTTTAAAATCGTTTGCTAAACGCAATACAGTTGCAGTTTCCATATTTTTGGCTGTTCTACCAGGAACATTATACAAAATAATAGGCTTATCGGTTGAAGTTGCAATAGCTTTAAAATGCTGATACAATCCATCTTGCGATGGTTTGTTATAATAAGGAGATACCGACAATATAGCATCAAACGGAGCTAAATCGGTATTTTTTATTTCATCAATAACTGCTTGCGTATTATTGCCTCCGATACCAATAACAAGTGGCAGTCTATTATTATTAGCTGTAATAATTGTTTGTTTTACTAACTCCTTTTCTGATTTTGTAAGTGTTGCAGACTCTGCGGTAGTTCCTAAAACAACTAAATAATCAACTCCATTGTCAATTTGATAATTGACAATCTTGATTAATGCTTCGGTATCCACCGATAAATCTTTTTTGAAAGGAGTTATTAACGCCACTCCGGTTCCAAAGAATTTTCTCATCAAAGTTTGTTTAAAATTTTTAAATATTTTTTTAATTCGGTTACATAAGGTTTTAAATTATCTTCATTATGAACTATCATAAAATTGAATAATCTGTCATCTGTTTTGGTAAATCCAACTTTAAATTTTCCTTTTGACAACAACGTCAAATACTTAATATAGGTATTATTATAGGCATCGAAGTTGATCAACATTTCAAAAGGCTCATCGATAAATTTTTGTAATTTTTGATTATTTATTTCTCCAACCCAACCAAAATCTTTTACGGTAAAGTGAATATCGGATGGTTGATCTTTTTTACGGAATTTACGCATCACAAAAATATGTATTGCTTGCTCATCCAACCCTAAAATAGATTGCATTAAATAAATAACATCATTTTTTAAATACGATTCTTCATCAATCAAAATCCCTACACTTTTAATAGTTCCATTTTGTAATGATTGATTTTCTTGATGCTTTTTTCGGATTGCTTTTTCAAATATTTTTTGAATCCGTTTTTTTTTGAGTCCTGTAAAAATCATCTATATTTACCCTTGATTGACAAATTTAACTAAAATCAGCTGTTTTTAAGCAATGAAAAAATACATTATTATATTTTTAACGATATTTTTTGTTTTTGGTTGTAAATCACCTCAATTAACTGTTTCAAAAATTGAGGGACAAAATATCGAAATTAAAGAACAATTAGCTGTAAAGAGTATTGAAGAAACAATACATCCGTACACAGTAAAAATGGATAAAGAAATTAACACCGTACTTTCTTTTACTCCAAAAATTATTAGCGAAAAAGATTCAAAATACGAGACTTCTTTGGGAAATTTAATGGCCGATTTGTGTTATGAACAAGCTAATCCAATTTTTGAAAGCAGAACAGGTAAAACTATTGATTTTGCACTGTTTAATCATCGCGGAATGCGCGCAGAAATACCACAGGGAAACATATTGGTAAAGCATGCATTTGAAATGATGCCATTTGAAAATATGTTATTGGTGGTGGAATTGAGTGGTGCAAAAATGGAAGAATTGATTCTTTTTTTATTGGATGAAGCTCGGGCACATCCGGTATCGCATCACTTTCAAATGCTAATTAAAAAAGATGGTTATAGTTTAAACATCAATGGTAAACCTTTTGATAAAAGTAAAAGCTATTATGTTTTAACTTCTGATTATTTACAAGGCGGTGGCGATAATATGAATTTTTTCAAAAATCCTTTACAAATAATTGAAACCGATTATAAATTAAGAAATGCTATAATCGATTATTTATCAAAACATGAGGTTATTAACGCAAAACTCGACGGTCGTATAAAAGCTGAATAATTATGAAAAGACGCGATTTTATTACAAAAACATCTGCTGCTACTGCTTTATTATCTTTTAATAATTTTGAACTTTTTGCTGCTCCAAAAATCAAGCAAAAGCATATTACCATACTGCACACCAATGATGTACACAGCCACATTGAACCTTTTGCTGCAGATCATCCACGGTATGCCAATTTAGGAGGTGCAGCTAAAAGAGCCGCATATATAAATGCTGTTAGACTTGAAAACCCAAATGTTATATTGCTAGATGCTGGCGATATGTTTCAAGGCACTCCTTACTTTAATTATTTTGGAGGAGAATTAGAGTTTAAACTCATGAATATGATGCAATATAACGCTGCTACTATTGGCAATCATGAGTTTGATAACGGAATTGATGATCTATACAAACAAATTTTAAATGCAAAATTCGAGCTTTTATCAGCTAACTATGATTTTACCAATACCATTTTAAATACACACGTTAAACCTTATAAAGTATTTATTGTTGATGGTGTTAAAATTGGTGTATTTGGTTTAGGCATCAAATTAGAAGGATTAGTAAATAAAAAAATGTTTAAGGAAACTGTTTATATAGATCCAATTGAGATTGCACAGGATATGAGCAGGATTTTAAAAGAGCAAGAAAAATGCGATTTAATCATATGCCTGTCGCATTTAGGATATTATTATAAAGCAACTCCAGATGTGGTATCGGATTTAATCATAGCCGAAAAAACTGCCAATATAGATTTAATTATTGGAGGTCATACCCATACTTTTTTACCAAAACCAACGGTTGCCAAGAATAAAGATGGTAAAAATGTATTGGTTAATCAAGTTGGATGGACAGGTGTAAATATGGGTAGAATTGATTTTTACCTCGATGAAAATCAAACAAAAATTAAAGCAAAAGAACCAATTATAATAGTCTAATAAAGAGGGGTTTAATTCCCTCTTTTTGCTTTTTTTAAAGTAATTAAAATAACACCATTACCTCCTCTTGAGCCATACATAGCAGCTTCTGAACCTTTTAAAATACTAATATTATCAACTTCGGAAGGTGGAATATCATCAATACTTTGTACTACTTGTCCATCAACTACTAAAAGCGGATCTGTGCTTGCGTTGAAAGAAGAAATACCGCGTATAAGAATTCTATTACCTGTAACTGTAACTCCAGGAACTTTTCCAGCTATCATCTCATAAATATTTCTGTAGTGCTGATTTACTTTACCTTCTACTACTCCTACACTCGTTGTTAAATTATCTTTATCAATACTTCCATATCCTACATTTACCTTTTGTCCATCTTCATAATTTGCCTGAGTTTCTTTCACCTCAAATTTGAAATCAACAATAGATTCTCCATCATACATATGTTCTTTTAATCCATAATTTACTGAAAAAGCAATAATAGATTTGGTATTTCTAGGAATTTTAATTTTATAAAATCCCTTACTGTTTATGTAAGTATCAATTTTAACGTTATCAACCATTAAAACTACATCTTTAATTGGTTTATTATTTGCATCAGTAATTTGACCGGATAGTTGAACTTTTTCTACAGATTTTTGAGCACCAACAGTTATGTTTATTAAACAAACAACCGTAAATAAAATTATTATTCTTAAATTCATATTCTTATTTTTTACGACTAAAGTAATAAATAATTGCTTACTTATAAGCTAAATTTAAGTTAAATAAGATTAGATGTTTTTATTGATAGAATTTAAATTATCCATAAATTAATCTTATATTTGAAGAACTTCAATTTAATATTCGTACGAAACTATTAGATTTTATGAATATTAATCAATAAAAAATTAAAACTCAAAGGCGTATGAAACCAACTATTGGCAGTATAAAACTTAGGTTATTAAAAAAAGAAGATTTTGAAGCTATTAATGAAATCTTAATAGATATTTATAAAGATTCTGATGTAACTTATTGGAAAAAACATCAAATAGACACATTGATTGATAAATTTCCAGAAGGCCAAATAGTTATAGAAGTTGACAATCAGGTGGTTGGGGCTGCTTTAGCCATAATAGTAGACTCTGATGAGTTTGATGATGATCATACCTACAGAGAAATAACAGACAATTTTACATTCAGAACCCACAGTTTAACCGGAAATACCTTGTATGGAATTGATGTGTTTATTGGTAAAAAATTTAGAGGTCTAAGGTTAGGAAGAAGATTCTACGATTACAGAAAAGAACTGTGTGAACAAAAAAACTTGAAAAGCATTGTTTTTGGTGGAAGATTACCACATTACCATAAGTATGCCAATGAAATGTCTGCCAAAGAATATATCCAAAAAGTGCGTAGTAAAGAGATTTTTGATCCTGTTTTAAATTTTCAATTATCTAATGATTTTCACGTTATCAAAGTATTGGAAAACTACCTATCTGGCGATGCTGCTTCTAAAGAATTTGCAGCATTACTTAAATGGGATAACATCTACTATAAAAAACCTAAAAAAGTTATTAACGAACAAAAGGTTGATATCAGACTAGGTTTGGTTCAATGGCAAATGCGGCGGTATAACAATTTAGAAGAACTTTTTGAGCAAATGGAATTTTTTATAGATGCTGTTTCAGGTTATAGAAGTGATTTTGCCTTATTTCCAGAGTTTTTTAACGGTCCGTTAATGGCAGAATCCAATCATCTATCAGAACCGGATGCAATTCGTGAATTAACTAAATACACCGATGCTATTCGCGATCAGTTTTCAAAACTTGCCATTGAATACAACATCAATATTATAACTGGCAGTATGCCATATTTAATTGATGATGTTTTATATAACATAGGCCATTTATGTAAGCGAAACGGTGAAATTGAACAATATTTTAAAATACATGTTACACCCGATGAAGCTAAAGTTTGGGGGTTAAAAGGCGGTAAAAGCATAAAAACCTTTGATACCGATTGCGGCAAAATTGGTATTTTAATTTGTTACGATGTTGAATTTCCAGAGTTAGGCAGGCTATTAGCCGATGAAGGCATGAATATATTATTTGTTCCATTTTTAACCGATACACAAAACGGTTATGCCAGAGTACGAAACTGTGCCATGTCTAGAGCCGTAGAAAACGAATGTTATGTAGCTATAGCTGGTTCTGTGGGCAACTTACCAAAAGTTCACAATATGGATATCCAATACGCACAATCTGCAGTATTTACGCCGTGCGATTTTGCTTTTCCTTTAAATGGTATTAAAGCAGAATCAACGCCAAATACTGAAATGATTTTAATTGCTGATGTTAATATCGATTTGTTAAAAGAATTGCACAAAAAAGGATCTGTTAGAAACTTAAACGACCGCAGAAAAGATCTTTACAACGTAATAAGAACTTCTTAATTCTTTATTTAGATGATTAAAAACATAGTGTTTGATTTCGGCGGTGTTTTAGTTGATTGGAATCCTAGGTATCTGTATAAAGATATTTTTAAAAATGATGATGCTATGGAGCATTTTCTTGCAAACATCTGTACAGATGAGTGGAATGTACAACAAGATAAAGGCCGATTGCTATCTGAAGGAACTCAGTTATTGTTAGATCAATTTCCACAACATCATGAAATGATAAAATTATTTTATGATAAATGGGAAGTAATGTTAAAAGGTCCAATTCAAGAAAATGTAAATGTGCTGCATAAGTTAAAAGGAAATTATAAACTGTTGGGTCTCACCAATTGGTCTGCAGAAACATTTCCAATTGCTTTGGAACGATTTTCATTTTTCAAATTATTTGATGGTATAGTAGTTTCTGGTGAAGAAAAATTAATTAAACCTGATAAAGCTATTTTTAATTTGTTATTAAATCGCTATACTATAAAAGCTATTGAATCCATTTTTATTGATGACAATATCAACAATATTAAAGCTGCAGATGCACTCGGATTTCAAACAATTCACATACATAATAAAATGAATTTAGAAACTGAACTAATAAAAAGGAAAATTCTTTAAAATTTAGGAACGATGCATTGTTTACTTTTAAGAGCTATCATAGCATCGATTCCTTTTTGTAAACTTTGATCCATAACCTTTTCTGATTCTTTATGACAGCTTAAACAGGCTCCAACTTTTAAAATATTTTGCTGTTCATTAAAATTAAAAGGTCTAAAATTAGTGCGGGTACTGTATGTTTTTTTAGGATTTAATTTTGATAAAAATGGAATCCACGCATCTTCAGGTAAATTATCATTTTCATTTAGCGCATAATCGGCTTTAAAAGTAAACTTTCCATTTTTATCCAATTGTAAACTACCAGAACCATATCCCAACACATATGGGTTTAAATGACAAGAAACACAACTTCTACCTTTTTTAATGGTTGTATGTGGTGCGTTTTGAGCAAACAATCGATGAAAAATTACATCAGCACCAGGTTTATCATTAAAACTTCCTTTATCTATAGTCATTATCATGCCCGGAACAGCAGGTTTTATTTCTTTTTTACTACCTATTGTACGTACACCTAAAGATGGCTCAGATACAGCAAATTCATGTACATATTCATTCCATTGCCCTTTTACATATCGCAAATCCAATAAATCAAACCCATGTTTATCATTTTTATCAAATTGATTATGACAACCAATGCATTTAGACGCCCACGAAGTATGACAACTAGAGCATGTTAAATTTGCATGAACCTTGTCATTTTTACAAACTTTTGATTGTTTTGTAAGCTGATGTATTTTACCATCATTTTTAGAAATCATAGTAGCATTATTTTTATCATCTACTAAAACATTTAATAATGGCTCATTTGATTTCGATTTAATCACCATATCTTTTTTTGCAACATTCCATCCTCTTAAGGCAACAATACGTGCAGATGTTGGATCTAAATTAGCTGCTGAAATTGTCTTTGGAGTTTCTGAAAAATGACAATCAATACATTGAATACTTACCACTTCTTCTTGATGCAAATACTTTTTACCATCGCCCATAACCTCAGCAGAGGAATGGCAATCTACACACAACAATCCCTTTTGATAATGAACATCTGCCTGCTGTTTGGCAAAAACTCGCTTATCATCTAAAACTGTAAAACCTTTTTTACCAATTATTTCGTGATGCTTTAATAATGTTTCCGAAAGACCCTCAAAATTGGTAGCTATTCTGCTCGACCTGCTATGACATCCAAAACAATGATTATTAGTAATTTTTATATTTAGTTCAGGATGTGATACAGGTAATTTCTTTTTACTACTAGATTGATAAAGTTTTAATTCATCCAAATTTTTAGCAGTATAATTTAAATGACAGGCACTGCATCCACCTCCTCTACTTTTCTGATGAATTGGTCCGTAATCTCTTTTTGGGCTTCCCAAATGGCAATTGGCGCATAAATCGCGTAAATGTTTTTCGGCAGGAGAAAATCCGATAGAACTAATATGATATGACCCATTTGGATTTGCAGCTTCTTCAAATACAAATTTATTAACAGCCACTATACCACTATTCGTAGTCATTAATGAATTAGCTATTTTTTTGAGTTGTTCTTTATGACAAGTACCACATGTTTTATCGGCATCAACTAAATTACCTGGCACCAACACCATTCCATGATGTGCTTTTTCTTTTTCTGACTGATTTTTATTTCCAAGATGACAACTGGTGCATCCAATAATTTTAGGATTGTGATAGGTAGAAAAACCTTCGTATTGTTGATGGCAATCTAAACATGATTCTTTAATCTGGTTATTAACAAAAATTGGACTACTAACCACCTGATTTAAAACATCTTTAATCATAAAAATATTAACATATAAATAGATTAAAAAGGCTGTAATAGTTACTAAAATTAATACCCAATTATATAGATGTTTATTGTCGTATTTAATCATTTTTATACCAATAAAAAAACAAAGGTACAGATTAAATAGTTATCAGAATAAATTTTAAAAATATGATTTTCAAGCATTTAATAGTAACAAAAGTTACATTAAAATCTTTTTTTTATGACATTTATCATAAAAATTACAATCATCTTAAAATACTTTTATACCAATAACAATCCTTTTTAAGTAATAGGAATTTAAATTAATAACTAAATAAAATTATGGTTAGTTCAAGACGTAAATTTATTAAGATTTCTGCTTTAGGTTTAGGAGGTGCTGCAGTTTCTGCAGCTGCTTTTAATTTCTTGAGCGGAAGTACTTATTTAGATGAGTTAGTATATGCTAAAGTAACCGAAAATTATAAAAAAACAGCTACTTACTGCGAAGTGTGTTTTTGGAAATGTGCCGGTTGGATATATTCTGACGAAAATAATAATGTTAAAAAAATTATTGGAAACGAAGATGATTTCCAATGCTATGGAAGACTTTGTCCACGTGGAACAGGAGGTGTTGGTATGTATACCGATCCTGACCGACTTAAAACACCACTAATTAGAGATATCGTTAACGGTGAAGAAACTTTTAGAGAAGCATCTTGGGAAGAAGCTTTAACGCTGGTAGCATCAAAAATGAAAGCTGTAAAAGACACACACGGTGCCGAAAGCATTGCTCTTATAAAACATGGTGAACCAGGAGGTCATTTTGAACATTTGCTTAAATCATTTGGTTCTGATACAGTGGCAGAACCGGCTTTTGCACAATGCCGCGGACCAAGAGAAATTGGTTTTAAACTTACATTAGGCAGCTGGGTTGGATCGCCAGAACCTACCGATATACAAGACACTAAATGCTTGGTATTAATAGGTTCCCATCTAGGCGAAAACATGCACAATACGCAAGTACAGGAAATGTCTGATGCTATAGACAGAGGAGCTACCATAATTACAGTTGACCCACGTTTTTCAACTGTGGCCAGTAAATCAAAATTCTGGTTACCTATAAAACCGGCAACAGATATGGCGTTGCTTTTATCATGGATGCATGTTTTAATTTATGAAAATCTATATGATAAAGAGTATGTTGAAGCATTTGGATTAGGTTTTGACCAATTAAAAGATCATGTGAGAACATTTACTCCTGATTGGGCATATGGAATAACTACTATCAAACCTGAAATTATCAGAAAAACAGCTAGAGAAATGGCTGATGCTGCTCCAGCTGTTATTGTTCATCCTGGACGACATGTTTCTTGGTATGGCGATGATTCGCAACGAGCAAGAGCAGTTGCTATTTTAAATGCATTATTAGGTTCTTGGGGTAGACAAGGCGGTTTTTACTTTAAAGAAGCTTTAAAAGTTCCAGATTTTCCACAGCCAGCTTATCCAAAACCAAAATGGACTTGGAGAGAACTTTCTGCAAAATATCCTTATGCAGAAATGGGGGTTACTAATGAAGTTATAAGACAATCAATACCTGCTGAGGATGTAACACACCCAGTAAAAGGTTGGATAGTTGCTGGTTGTAATTTACCAGTAGCAATCCCACAGAAAGAATTGTTATTAAAAGCCATTGATTCATTAGATTTTATGGTTGTTGTTGACACTATGCCAATGGAAGTTACTGGCTATGCCGATGTTGTTCTACCTGAATGTACCTATTTAGAGCGATGGGGATCAATAAGATCATCAACCGGACGCGAGCCTTCATTAGCTTTAAGAGCCCCTGCTGTTGAACCATTATACGATTCAAAACCTGCCTGGTGGATTGCAAAACAACTTGGAGAAAAACTCGGATTACACGATTATTTTAATTACACTGATTATTCTGAAGTGTTGGATTGGCAATGCAAGCAAGTTGGCACATCACTGGAAGAAATGTTAAAAATTGGAGTTAAAAATTATCCAAGAAAAACAGGTCCTTTATACATTAACTCAAACTTAGATTATAAATTCCCTACAAAAAGTGGTAAAATCGAATTTTATTCAGAAGAATTAGCTTCTATTGGACAACCTCCAATGCCAGTTTACACACCGCATCCTGAACCTGAAAAAGGATTTTATCGCTTAAATTATGGTCGCGCCCCAATGCATACCTTCAGCAGAACAGCCAATAATCCAAACCTAAATGATTTAATGAGCGAAAATTGCGTATGGGTTAATCCTAAAGTAGCAAAAATAGAAGGACTTAATGCCGATCAATACGTATGGCTAAAAAATCAGGATGGAGTTATTTCAACTTTCCCAATAAAAGTCAGAATAACAGAACGCATCCGTTTTGATGCTGTTTATATGGTTCACGGGTTTGGACACGATAATAAAAAATTAAGTAATGCACATGGTAAAGGTATAAGCGATACAGAAATGGTAACTAAAGTCAGTATTGATCCATTAATGGGTGGAACCGGTATGCGCGGAAACTTTATCTCATTTATAATAGAAAATCCAAATAAAAATATTTAGCCATGAGATTAGCAATGGTAATTGACACTAAAAAATGTGTCGGATGTAGTGACTGTGTTGTTGCATGTCAAACAGAAAACGATGTACCTATTGGATATTGCAGAGATTGGATAACAGAAACAGTTAACGGATCGTATCCTTCCTTAGAACTTGAACTAAGATCTGAACGTTGTAACCATTGTGACAACTCACCATGCGTGCGTTGTTGCCCAACTGGAGCGAGTCATTATGGAACTGGTGGTACTGTTTTAGTAACTAAAAACGAGTGTATTGGTTGTGGAGCTTGTATAGAATCTTGCCCGTACGATGCCCGCTACCAACATCCTAAGGGATATATAGATAAATGTACTTTTTGTAACCATAGAGTAAAAGAAGGTCTTTTGCCGGCTTGTGTATCGGTGTGCCCAACAAAATGTATGTATTTTGGTGATCTTGATAATAGTCATAGTGAAGTAAGTCAATTGTTAAGAAATAGAAAATACAAAACATTGGCACCCGAAGCCGGTACAAAACCTCAAGTATATTACTTAATTTAATTAAACTATTATGAAAGAAGAACTTTTTATAAGTGGTAGAAATATACCAAACATTGATCCTGTTTTACATGTTTGGCACTGGCCTATTTCTGTCGATGTGTTTTTTGGCGGAATGGCAGCAGGTTTGCTTTTCTTTGCAGCCTTATTTTACTTGTTAGGGAAAGAAAAAGAAATGCCGTCTGCAATTAAATATGCTCCCTTTATGGCTCCTGTAGGAATTTCAATAGCATTAATTTGTTTATTCTACGACTTAACTCACAAACTTTATTTCTGGAGATTATACCTAACCTTTAGATTAGAATCGCCTATGTCATTTGGTTCTTGGGTTTTGATGTTTATAACTCCTTTATCATTTTTATGGGCTTTTAGTTATGTACGCGAAGTATTTCCAAAAGTAAATTTCAACAATGAAATATTAGTTGTTATTGAAAAATTTGCAATAGCCAACAGAAGAGTTATGGCAATTTTACTATTACCATTGTCAATTTCTTTAGGCGTTTATACCGGAATATTATTATCTGCTTTTAACGCAAGACCTTTATGGAACAATGCAATTTTAGGACCTTTATTTTTAACATCAGGATTAACAACAGCTGCGGCTGTAGTGATTTATTTTGCTAAAAATGCCTTTGAACGACAATTATTTAATAAAATTCTACTGCTGTTAATTGTTGTACAATCCTTCTTTTTAGCACATATGATTTTAGGCTATTTTGCCGGAACAGAAATTCAGTTAGAAGCCGTACAATTACTCTTTGAAGGAAAATTTGGAATTATGTTTGTTGGCTTTGTATTGATATTAGGACTGTTAGTGCCATTTATCTTAGAACTTTTTACGTATCAGGGTGTAAAAATTCCGGTAATTATACCGGTTATTTTAATCTTGTTAGGTGGACTAATCTTTAGATTTGTAATGGTAGATGCCGGTCAAATGTCACGTTATTTATATTAATTCATAAAGTATCCATCATGAAAAATAAAAATCTTTTATTATTTCTCGTTTTACTAGTTGTAAGTTCGGTTGTATTTATTGTACCCTTGCTTACTTCGGATGAAGAAATAACACCTTCAACGCAGCTTGCCGCTTTTGTAAGTTCTGAAAGATATATCAGCAGCGATGACTTAGCTAATTATTTAGTAAATAAAGATCCGTCAATTGTATTGATTGACTTAAGAACCGAAGCAGATTTCAATTCCTATCACATACCAACAGCTATCAATCTTCCGTTTGATCAATTATTGAGTGATGAAAATCAAACTTTATTAAATCAGCAAAAGCAAACCATTGTATTTTATTCTAATGATCATTTATTGGCTGATAATGCTTGGTTTTTGACAAATAACTTAGGTTATAATAACATAATTGTACTCAAAGACGGTTTAAACGGTTTTTACAACACCATTTTAAATCCAGTTTTACCAACTGAGCTCGCTTCAACAGAAGAACAAGAATTGTATTTGTTGAGAAAAGCATCAGGAATATTTTTTGGCGTTCCATATAACAATGCACCAGAAAAAGTTATTGATAAAGTCGTTGAAAAACCAGCAGTTGTTAAAACAGTTGAGCCCGTTAAAAAAGTAAAAGTAGAAATTGAAGAAGGAGGTTGCTAACAGCTATAAATAATTAAAAATGTAAAAATTATGAATGAAATAAATCTTTCAAAACTTTTAAGCGGCATTTTAATAGTTGCAATAATTCTAGTTGGGAGTTATGGCTTAATATCTATTGATTTTTCAGCAGAAAAATTTCAAAAATCACCAGCAGAAATCCATCAACAATTATTAAAAAATGAACATCTCATCAATATTGAAGATATCAATTTAAAAGATTCGATCAATGAGTTTGTTTTAGTTGATTTAAGAACAAAATCAGATTTTGACAAAGGACATTTTGATAATGCCTTGCATTTATATGCACCAAATATTCTAGACAAAGAATACCTTAATATTCTTAAGAAAATTAATAAAGAAGATAAATCTATTATTTTATATAGTCATACACCACAAGATGCAATGAGTAGCTGGTATGTATTAAATTCGGTTGGAATTGAAAATTTAAAAGTATTAAATGTTAACACCATTTTTTACAACAATTCCTTTAACGTAACTCCTTTTAATACTGAAATTCTTAAAACAGATATCGCACAATTTATTAAAGAGAGTAATAAAGTTAAAACTGTACCAGAGGTTATTAAGCCAATTATTAAACCGGTACAAATTGTAAAACCAGTAAAAAAAGAAAAAGTAGAAGTAGAAGAAGGTGGATGTTAACATAGTATAATTATTGTATTAATTATTGTATTAATTATTGTATTAATTATTCTAAAAAAGCTCGTTAAACAACGAGCTTTTTACATTAATGAGCTTAAAATACTTTCCTTTGTAACATTTGTTACATTCTGATTATCAATTACTTAAAGCAACTTTTGTTACACATTTTTGTTCAAAATATGACAATTGTCATACATTTCTACAGTTTCACTCCATAATTTTATATATGAAAAAAATAGGGTATAAACATTTTTAAATGTACAATTCTTAAAACTTAAAACATGAAAAAATTATCTAATTTACTAATTACGTTCATCGTTGTTGCGTTAGCTGTGCTTAATAGTTTTCGGGCAAATGCACAATTATCTGATGAGTTTAAAATTTTAGTTGAATATCTAGAAGCAAATGGTAATTATATTAACACAGAGGCTCCTTCCATGATAAAAGCGACTGAAATCAATGAGAACCTTAAAAATTCTAAGTACTTAGTGATAGACATTCGTAAAGATACCGATTACGATAAAGGTCATATCAAAGGTGCTGTGAATTTGAAATCGGAAGATTTAATAAAATACTTCGATAAAAAAATTAAACCAGAGAATTTTGAGAAAATAACTCTTGTTTGTTACTCAGGACAGTCTGCTGCTTATTACACCGGTATCATGCGTTTGTTAGGGTATAACAATGTGTACACCTTAAAATGGGGAATGAGCTCTTGGGGTAAAAATTTTGCTCAAAATATCTGGACCAAAAATATTAAAAGTGATTTTGCCGATAAATTGGAAACAACGGCCAATCAAAAACCGGCAAAAGGAGCTACACCAACGCTTACTACTGGTAAAACAGATGCAAAAGAAATTCTAAAAGCAAGAGCAGAAATTGCAATTGCAACAGCTTATAGAGATTTTATCAATAAACCGGAAGATGTCATTGCAAATCCAGAAAACTACTACATTGTAAACTACTGGGATGAAAATCAATACAATGCCGGACACATTAAAGGATCTGTAAGGTATCAGCCTAAAAATTCATTAAACTTTACTGAAGATTTAACCACCTTACCTACCGATAAGAAAATTATCGTTTGGTGTCATACCGGGCAAACTGCCGCTTATGTTACAGCCTATTTACACATGTTGGGTTATGATGTAGGAAACCTAGCATATGGTGCCAACGGGTTTATGAATAACACCTTAATCAAAAATGGCGAAGGATGGAATGCATGGACCGAAAAAGAAATCAACAATTTTCCAGTAGCAACCAAGGAACTTAAAGCACCGGGTTGCGGAGAATAATTATAACCAAAAACTCTTAAAATAAGAGCATAAACAAAAACAGAAATAATACACAACCTACTTAATTTAAAAAAAATGAAAAACTTAAATTTATTATTGATTGGGCTTCTATTAATCCCAACTTTATTCTTAACTTCTTGTGATAGAGGTGAAGAACCTGTGGTTAACACAACTCCTCAATTTACACTTTTAAAAGACTACATGGTAGCTAACAACTACGATTTAGACAAAATTTTAACTTCACCGGATGGTAAATCATTTGTAGTTGACGCACCTGCAACAGAAGCTGAAGTAGCAGCATTTTTAAACACTTATTACATTATTGATTTACGTTCTGCTACTGATTTTGCTTTAGGAAGAGTTAGTGGCGCTAAAAATGTAGCTTTTGCAAATATTTTAACTGAAGCTGCAAACGCTGGCACTAAAGATATACTAGTTGTATGTTACACTGGAAACACTGCCACTTATGCAACTGCTTTATTGCGTTTATATGGATATCGTAATACTAGAGCTTTAAAATGGGGTATGTCTGGTTGGAACTCAAACTTTAATACATGGGCTTCTAAAATTGGAAATCCTGCAAGCGGTCACGCCAATTGGTCAAACGATGCAGCTGCAACTCCACCAGCTTACACCGAGCCATCAATTAACACTACAGGAACTGATGGAGCATCAATCCTTAAAAAACGTGTTGAAGCTGTAGTTGCTGAAGGAACTAAAGTAGCTTCAATTGCTGATGTTTTAGCTAATCCTACCAATTACTATATCAATAACTATTTTAGTGCTACAGATTATGGTGCTTACGGACATGTAAAAGGAGCATACAGAATTCAACCTCTTACTTTAGTTGCCAATAACCATTTAAATTTAAACTCTTCTACAACAGCTAAAATAGCAACTTATTGCTATACTGGTCAAACATCCGGAGCAATAACTGCTTGGTTAAGAGTTTTAGGTTATGATGCTTACACTATAAATTTTGGTATGAACGGATTCTGGAATGATAATCCAGGATGGGGTACTAGTGGAAACAGATGGACAAATTCAAAATCTAAAACATTATCTGTAGTAAACTAAGAAAACCTAGATACTAAATAAAAAAGGGAGTTTAACAAAACTCCCTTAACATCTAAATTTAAAAAAATGAAAAACAAATTAATTTTATTAGCCATTTTCTTGTTTGTATTACAAGGAAATCAATTGTTTGCACAAGGATGTGATGGAGGTGATGAACCTACTAAAGAAAACACCGAAGCAAAATCAGAAACTCCTTCAGTAAAAGTTTTTGGGTTTGTACAATCTACTTATGATACACGTTTCTTAGATCAAACAGAAAACTCGTTTAATTTTAGAAGAGCTAGAGTTGGAGTTACAGGAGCCGTATCTGACAACGTTACATACTATGTGGTTTTAGAAACCGGGCCTATGTTAAGTGCAACCGGCAGTGCTTACTTACTTGATGCATTTATGACTTATCATCACAATGATATGGTTAAAGTTTCTGTAGGATCATTTAAACAACCTTTCGGTTTAGAAACTAACACTGCATGTAATAATCTAATGACCATTGAACGTTCTTATGTTAATGACCAACTGGTATCTCCTCAAAGAGATATGGGAGTTATGTTATTAGGAAGTAATGATAAATTTAAATATGCTGTTGCTTTAATTAACGGTAGTGGTTTAGGAATTAAAGATAACAATAAAAAGAAAGATATTAGCGGTAGAATTTCGTACAAAGCATTTGATTTCTTAACCTTAGGAGGTAGTTTCCGTTATGGTTATCCTACAAACAATGATGACGATAGAACAACTTATGGTTTAGATGCTGAAGCTAATTACAACAACTTTAAAGTAAGTGGTGAATACTTTTACGATAAAGGAGCTTTTTCAACTATAGCAAGTTCTGGTTGTGGGGCAGCACCTGCAACACTTGGTCCAAAAAGACAAGGAGCTTATGTTATGGCTTCTTATATGACAAAGTGGAATTTACAACCTGTTGTTAAATATGAATTTTTTGATTCTTGCTTAGATTTCAAAAACAATATGACAGAAGTTGTTACAACTGGATTTAATTATAACATTAACAAATCTACAAGAGTACAAGTAAACTATCAATATAAAACAGAATCAATTGAAATAGATAATGATGCGTTGTTAATTCAGTTTCAGGTGAAGTTTTAATCTAATGATGGAGAAGGAGAAGTAATTAGACAATTCTTCTAATTAATGAAAAGAAGCCGTCTCACAACCAGAGACGGTTTTTTTATATTTTTTTCTTTCATAAAACAACAATATTTTGTATGTTTGTATCTGATATACAGAAGATTAGGTATGAGATTTAAACATTATAATCAGCGTCAAACCACACTGTTACCTTATTCATTTGACGATTTTATTTCTGAGAAACATCCTGTTCGAGTAGTTGATCAAGTGGTGGAGTCACTTAACATTCAACCCTTATTAAAAGCATATAGTAAGGAAGGTAACCCGAGTTATCATCCCAAGATGTTGCTAAAAGTAATGTTGTATGCCTATATGACCAACATCTATTCCTCTCGAAAAATTGAATTAGCCATAAGAGAAAACATCAATTTTATGTGGCTCACCGGTATGGCCATAGTTGATCATAATACGATCAACCGATTCAGAAGTAATAAACTAAAAGATAGTTTTAAAGAAATCTTCAAGCAAGTAGTTTTGTTGTTGGCTTCAGAGGGTTTTATTTCGTTGAAACAGATTTACACCGATGGCACCAAAATAGAGGCGCAAGCGGGAAGATACACTTTTGTTTGGGGCAATAGCATTAAGACAAACAAAGCTAAGATGCTGATCCAATTGGAAGATTTATGGAATTATGCTCAAAGTATCAGCCATGATGATGACCCAAATCCAGAACCGCCCGAGTTTAAAGAAATCAGCAAAGAAGTTATTCAAAAAACCGTAGAACAAATCGATGCTAAGTTATTGGGTAATGAAAAAGCTTCCTCAAAATCCAAAGCAAAACTTCGTTACATCAAACAAAATTTTGAAAAAAATCTTCAAAAATATGAAGAACAAGAAGCCCTTTTGGGCGAAAGAAACTCGTATAGTAAAACCTATACAGATGCTACTTTTATGCGTATGAAGGAAGATCATATGCAAAACGGACAGCTAAAACCAGCCTACAATGCACAAATATCTACTGAAAATCAAATCATAGTTAATTACACTTTGCATCAAAATCCAACAGATACTAAAACCTTAAAACCACATTTAGAAAACCTAAAAGAAACCTACGGAGAAGAAGTTTTTAAAGAATTAGAAGACATTACTGCTGATGCCGGTTATGGAAGTGAAGAAAACTATGATTATTTGGAAGAACAAGAGTTAACAGCATATGTGAAGTCTGGTATAACCAAAATAGAAGACATTCAGCATTAAATTACATGACAATAAAGGAATTTAATAATCAATCAAATATTTATAAAAATGTCGCTTAACTTAATCTCCTTTTTTTATTTGCATATCCAAATGTGGGTTACAAACGTTCAATTACCCACAAAACCGGTTATGACATATATAGATTGTTGGCAACTGGTGTTCATTTATTTCTATCTTCTTGTCAATTATTTAACTTTTATTTTTCAATCAGCACTAACCTATCAACTAAGCACGCATTCATTTTGTTTTTTGAGCATAGGCAAACCAAAAACCGTTCTGAAAGAAGGTTACAGAGGATGAAGCGCTGGAAGCTCTTCCCGTAAACTTTGGTTTAGCTGAGCTTTAGACGGTTTACGGGGTGTGCTTACAACTGCAGGGTAGCTAAAAACTATATTTCATTTTAAATATCAACATGTTATAATCTTTCAACCCGGCAAAAAGGTTCTGACCTTTGCCGTCGAAAATTGAACACGCTAACGATATTTCGGTATTCGGGTTCGCTTTGTATGCGATTTCAGGCATATAAGCAATGGCATAATTATCTGCAATATTGTTCCAGTCTGTAACAATAAAACCTCCTGCTATGGGTAAAACTTTTAGCTTATCGTTAAAAAAGTTTTTCTCGTAACGTAAAAAGAAATAATCATTCAACTCCTCTGCACCTCTTTCATGAATAAAGCCACGTAGATATTGCATATTAAGATAGGAGCCATCAGGGAAAAAATAATCGCCACCAACCACAAACTTTACGTATGGACTATTCTTTTCCAATAAAACAGAATCCAGCGTAACGGGCACTGGAGAAGCCGGGTAGAATGCTGATAAATCAGTGGTCATTATAATATCGTTATCGGGAAAAAATGCGGCTGCTTCTGCCCACACTCCAACACCGGCAATACTTGTGGCCAAATCTGCTCCAATGATATGATTACGGATAAACGAAAGTTGAGCGTGCATGCTTGTTCCGCCCGTCAAGTCTATCGGGATCAGAATATTTTTTGAGCTGTAAGGCAAACCATCGTAGCCCCAGACGTAGCTTACCGAAAAATCAACACCTTTTGCAAATCCTTTAAACCTCAGGCCTGCCGTTGAACTTTCTCCCAAATTGTATTTTGGCATCATCAGGCTATCCGAAAAACTTTTCAATACCATTCCTTGTGGCATTTCCATTGACGGATTAAGTGCATTGGCGAAAATCCCCACGGGCATGTTTGCCGGCTGAAAGAACGGAACAAAAACACCTTGCAATGAGAAATCATTGTTGATGTAATACTGCAAGTTGATGGCATCGCTACCCCTTTTTCGTCCAAAATCTAAAATGTCTTCAAGGTCGTAAGGATTCAGATTGTTTGTTGGGTTAAGCTTGTCGGCAGTTCCCCACACTATTTGCTGCCGGCCAATGGTCAGGTCTAATTTTTGGGTTAGAAAACCGTTCAATTCCACATAAGCTTCCCTGATTTCGAGATTGTAAGGGTCAACGATTCCTTTGTTATAAAGGTCGGCTGATTTAACCGAATTTGGTAACCCTATATTTCGCAACCAAACTTCGCTGTAAAATTTGGATTCAGAAAATACTTGTTTGTTGAGTTTCAGACTTATCCTATTCTCGTTCCACGCCCAGTCGTTGTTGTCTTTCAGTAAAAGTCGCTGGTCGGTAAGTAGTTCACCTGAAAGTTTCAGGTCTTTTTCGTCCTGCGCATTGATTGAGCTTGAAAATAGTGCTATTAAAGCAAAAGCAGCTATATATATTTTTGTCCTCATAGGTCATATTTTAATGTTTTTAATTTGATTTTTAAACACTTTACTTACTAATCCAAAATTATTGAATGTTGTATGTGCAATTTCCCACCCCTCGTTTATGTAGCTCGCTGTCGCTTTTACTGAATTCATTTTCTGGAATTTGCTGTTATGCTTTAAAGTTTCAAGATGAATAAACTTTAAGGTTTTTTCTAACGACAAGTAGTAAAAGTAAAGTAGGGTTTCAATTCCAAAGCGAGATTCCTTCATTTTTGAAAGTATAGGTTCCAGGTCTTTTTTGAACAAACATCTTTCCCCTGTTAGAATTTTAAAGGGGTTTACCTCCTGATTTAAAAAATTCACGGTTGTATATCCTAGCAACATATCGCATTCGTTGTTCAGTATAGGAGAAACCAGCCGGTTGATGTATCCTTCAGGTATGCTTCGTTGGTCTGCATCAATAAACAACAAAACATCAGAACCTGAATGCTCTACACCTAGCGCCATAGCATAACCTTTTCCTTTATTTTCACTCAGGTTAATAGCTGTAAAAGAAATTTCATGTTTTAATTCTTCAATAATTTCCTTTGTTTTGTCAGTGGAGCCATCGTTCACGACAACGATTTCCTTAATGATTGGAACCATTGAAACAGACCTGATCACCTCTTTTATGGTCTTTTCCTCATTATAAGCACAAATAATTACTGTAACTTTTCTCATACTGTTAGTTTTTTAAATTGTTAACCTGCTGTTTAACGTATTGAGCCCATTCAAAATGTGTTTTGTTATTATTAAAAGTATCATAGGAAATGGGCTTACCGATTCTTACCCTTATAGGTTTGTTCCGTTTGTTGAAGATTTCGCGTGGTAAAAGAACAAGTTCAAGATTTGCTTTAATTCCCAATATTTTCCGGCCAATGTAAATGACGTAAAATAAACGTGAATTGCGTCCATAGAAAAAAACAGGAACAACATCACGCCGGTGTTCAATGGCTTTGGTAACAAATGATTTCTGCCAATCCCTATCTTCAATCCTGCAACCCTTTGCGCGTGAAACCAAGCCAGCAGGGAAGTGGGTAATTGGCAAATGGGAAGCGAATACCTTTTCTAATTCCAAAAGGTATTTCCTGGGGTTGGTGCCAAAAACATTTACGGCAGCTACAATAGGCCTTAGGTGGGGTATGAGTGTAAAAACTTCATTTCCAATCGCTCTGAAATCGCCGTATTTTTGGGCAATGGTGTTTGTCAGTATTAATCCATCTGCAAAACCAAATGGATGATTTGCTACGAAGAAACATCTGCCATTATCGGGGAGGTTATGCAATCCCTCAATATCTACCTTGATATTTAATTCAGATACTACTTTTGGCAGGAAATCTACTCCTTCATAGTCGGCATAAGCAAAAAGAATGCGATTAATTTCATCTTGCTTAATGATAATCTTAATCAGGTCAATAGTAAATCTTGGTAAACGCTTAAGGAATTGCGAGTTGCTCTCCTTAATCTGTTGATGAACATCAATGTAATTAGTTATGGCATTCATTTTTATTTCGGATTGATGGTTTTACTTTCCGACAAAGCTATTTTTGTAGCATTCTTACCCATCTCAATCAGTTCTTTAGCTTTATAAAACTCAAAAGTTTTTGCCGAATCGTGCGGGATATTAATCAGTATATCGGGTTTATGTTT
>JAGXRT010000013.1 GCA_018335575.1 Bacteroidota bacterium
TGGTATATGTTTATTAAATATTGTTCCGCTTAGAAAAGAAGCTAGCGATAGAAGTGAAATGATATCACAAGTTCTTTTTGGTGAACGTTTTCAAATTCTAGATAAAAATTCAAAATGGAGCTTAATAAGATTAACTGATGATCTTTACGAGGGTTGGATAGACAATAAACAATTTGAACCAATTACAGCGAAATTATACAATCAAATTGAAAAGCTTTACCCTATTTATTCAGCTGAATTTATTGATTTCATCAAACTTAAAAATTCACAGTTAGCAGTTTTATCAATGGGTGCTAATTTACCTTTATTTGGTGAAGGTATTCTTAATGTTAATCAACATCAATTTGAATACGATGGCGCGACTTTTAAAGGAAAGTTACCAAAATCAAATGTAATTAACATTGCATTAATGTATTTAAATACTCCGTATTTATGGGGTGGTAAATCTCCGTTTGGAATAGATTGTTCTGGATTAACACAAATGGTTTACAAAATTTGTGGGTATCTTTTACCACGTGATGCCTATCAACAAGCTATGCAAGGAGCTACATTAAATTTCTTGGAAGAATGCGAACCCGGGGATTTGGCTTTTTTTGACAATGAGGCTGGCAGTATTATTCATGTGGGAATACTGATGGGGAATGATCAAATTATACATGCTTCTGGAAAAGTACGTATTGATTTAATAGACCACAGCGGAATTTTTAATCAAGAAACCAAACAACATACGCATAAACTTAGACTACTTAAACGAATTATAAATTAAAAAAAGCCACTTTTCAGTGGCTTTTTAGTTGAATTATTTAACTGAGTCGTAGAGTTCTTTTAATTTTTTGTGTTTGTCGCCCATTTCTAAGTTTTCATAAATCCCCATTAAAGTTTGCATGGTACTTACATTAGATTTATTTAATTCATGAGCTTTTTCATAGAAAGGCATCGCTTCTTTATAAATTTCAAGTTGTTTCACTCTTAACTGATCATACTTTTTAAAGTTTGATAAGTTTTTGTTCATCTCATCAACAATCGGAATGTTTTTTTCCAAAATAGCAGCTCCAATATTGTTATATGCATCAGAATAGTCTGGCTTTAACTCAATAGCTTTTTTAAAGTATGTAATTGCTTCTTCTGGTTTTTTTTGTTCTAAAGTTAACACACCTATATTATAATATAATGATGGATCTGTTGGATTAATTTTAACTGCTTCTTCTAACTTTTCTTTAAACTTAGCATTATTGCCTAAGCTATAGTAAATATTAGCTTCATCAATTAATAAATTATAATCATTTGGGTATTGCGCTCTTGCTTTTGTAACAGCTTCTAATGCGCCTTTATGATCTTCCATTGCTAAATAATTTAAAACGATATTTTTAGACAATGTTGGTCTTCTTGACTCTTGAACAACCGTTTGAGGGTTTTCTACTACACCTAATTTAACCTGCATATCCATTTCCTTTTTGGTAGCAAAGTACATATCTTGACCATTAGTTTTGCTTGTAGCTTTGTATACAGTATAAATTCCTGTATATCCACTTGACAACAATTCTTGGTAAATTTCAATTGATTTTTTATGATCTTTTGCAAAGTAATAAGCCAAGGCTGCATTTTCATAATATGAAGTGTCTTTTGGACTAATTGTATAAACTAAATTGAATTTTTTAGCAGCGTTTTCATAATCTTGTGATTCATACGATGCACTAGCTTGTTTTGCAACTCCATCAATCATTTTATTAAGCATTTCTCCTGCATCACCAGAATACTTTATTGATTTAGTTTTTTCTTCAAATTGAATTAATTCATTTAAAGCAACTCCAGCTTTACTAAAATTATCAGTATTTGCTCCATTTCCATAAAAAGCTTGCCCTTTTAGAAAATAAAATTTAGCTTTCAATTTATCATCAGCATTAGCCATTAATGGTTCAGCTTGATTTATAGCAGCTATTGCAGCAGGAAAGTTCTGATTTTTTATTTCCTTTTCTGCAGTTTTTAATTCGTCTTTTTGAGCCATTAAGGTTAGGCTTATAAAAAGAGCAGTAAAAAGTAAAAATTGTTTTCTCATTTTGATTTTAATTATAATTATAAATTGTAGTTATTATTAAATTTATTCTTGCACCAACCCGTTTTCAATTACTGTGCCATTCTCATCTTCTTCAGGCATAACTTTAGCTACAGCAGCAATTGAATCGTTTTCTTTGATATTAATTAAACGAACACCTTGTGTAGCTCTACCCATAACACGTAAATCAGCTACAGGTATTCTTATGGTTAATCCTGATTTATTGATAATCATTAAATCATCTTCTTCCATCACATTTTTAATAGCAACCAATGAGCCTGTTTTTTCTGTCACATTAATGGTCTTAACACCTTTACCGCCCCGGTTGGTAATTCTGTAATCTTCTAAACTCGATTGTTTTCCATAACCATGTTCTGATACCACTAAAATATTACTGTTCATATCATCAACTGAAACCATTCCAACAACTTCATCGTGCTCATCTGCTAACGTAATTCCTCTAACTCCAGAAGCATTTCTGCCCATTGGTCTAGTTTTACTTTCTTCAAATCGGATACATTTACCCGATTTTACAGCTAATAATACTTGACTCTCTCCAGTTGTTAATTTAGCTTCAATCAACTCGTCATCTTCACGAATTGTAATGGCATTAATACCATTAACTCTTGGTCTAGAATATTGTTCTAACAAGGTTTTCTTAACGATTCCTTGCTTAGTAGCCATAATTATATAATGGTTATTTACATAGTTTTCATCTCTTAAATCTTCGGTAACCAAGAATGCTTTTACCTTATCATCTGGCTCAATATTAATTAAGTTTTGAATAGCCCTTCCTTTAGATGTTTTACTTCCTTCGGGTAATTCAAACACACGCATCCAAAATACTTTTCCTTTTTGAGTAAAGAATAACATATACTGATGGTTGGTACCAACAAACATATGTTCCAAGAAATCTTCATTTCTGGTTGCTACTCCTTTTTGTCCCACGCCTCCTCTATTCTGTGTTTTATATTCAACTAAAGGAGTACGTTTGATATATCCGGCATGTGATACTGTAACCACAACGCTGGAATCTGGTATCATATCTTCGATACTTAAATCTCCTCCAGAATACTCAATTACAGATCTTCTATCGTCTCCGTATTTTTCACGAATAGCAATTAATTCGTCTTTTATAATTTGCATTCTACGCGACTCATTTGCAAGAATTTCTTTTAAATCTGCGATTAATACGATGATTTCATCATATTCTGCTCTTAACTTATCTTGCTCTAAACCTGTTAGTTGACGCAAACGCATTTCAACAATTGCCTTAGCCTGAATTTCTGTAAGGTTAAAGCGTTCCATCAAACTTGTTCTGGCTACATCTGCATTTTCAGAAGCTCTAATTATTTTGATTACTTCATCAATATTATCGCTTGCAATTATTAATCCTTCTAAAATATGAGCGCGTTCTTCAGCTTTCTTTAATTCAAAATTAGTGCGTCTAACCACAACTTCATGACGGTGATCTACGAAATACTTAATTAACAATTTTAAGTTAAGCATTCGTGGTCTACCGTTTACTAAAGCGATATTGTTTACACTAAATGATGTTTGAAGCGGAGTGTATTTAAATAAATTATTTAGCACCACGTTTGGTACCGCATCGCGTTTTAAAACATACACAATACGCATTCCGGTTCTGTCAGACTCGTCACGTATATTAGAAATTCCTTCCAATTTCTTTTCATTCACTAAATCGGCAGTTTTTTTAATCATATCTGCCTTGTTGACTTGATACGGAATTTCAGAAACTATGATACAATCTCTGCCATTCTCTTCCACAAACTGTGTTTTAGCGCGCATTACTATACGACCACGACCCGTTTCAAAAGCTTCTTTAACACCTTCATAACCGTAAATAATTCCGCCTGTTGGGAAATCTGGCGCTTTTATGTGTTTCATCAACTCGCTAACTTCAATTTCATTGTTATCAATATAAGCAACAGTTCCGTTGATTACTTCTGTTAAGTTATGAGGAGCCATATTGGTTGCCATCCCAACAGCAATACCAGAAGCACCGTTTACTAACAAATTTGGAATTCTTGTTGGTAAAACAGTTGGTTCTTCTAAAGTATCATCAAAATTTAATTTATGGTCTACGGTATCTTTCTCAATATCAGCAAGCATTTCTTCGGATAATTTTTGCATTCTAACCTCCGTATAACGCATTGCAGCAGGACTATCTCCATCTACCGACCCAAAGTTTCCTTGTCCATCTACCATTAAATAACGCATGCTCCAATCTTGAGCCATTCGAACCATAGAGTCGTATACCGAAGTATCTCCATGTGGATGGTATTTACCCAACACCTCTCCAACAATTCTTGCAGATTTTTTGTAAGACCCAGTTGCTTTAACTCCCAATTCATGCATTCCATAAAGAACCCTTCTGTGTACAGGCTTTAAACCATCACGTACATCAGGTAATGCTCTTGAAACAATTACAGACATTGAATAATCAATGTATGCTGATTTCATTTCATCTTCTATGTTGATAGGTATCAATTTTTCCCCTTCAGTCATATCTTTTACTATTATTTTCGTTCATTAAAATCAAGAAGGCAAGATACAATTTTATACGTGTTTATAAAGCATTTTTATGCAGCTTTTTGGACTTATTTATCAACATTTTTTTATTAATTTTTTAACTAGGAAATTCACTAAAAATCACTAATTTAGAATGATTTTAAATGAATTGTTATAACTTTTAACTCTATCGAAGGCATGCTTTTTGAGTTAATAACCAAAAAAATCTATTAAATTTACGCTAGAAATCACTCATATGGACGATAATTTTTCACAAAAAGTAAAAGATGTAATTGCATTAAGTAAAGAAGAAGCAATAAGGTTAGGTCACGATTTTCTTGGTACTGAACACCTTATTTTAGGAATTTTAAGAAAAGGGAAAGGCAAGGCTGTTGATTTACTTGATGGATTGTTAATGGACTTAGATGCCATCAGGAGAAAAATGGAGGAATTAAATCCAACACAAACAATTGCGAATAGCAAAGTTAACTTACGTCTTACTAAACAAGCCGATAAAGCTTTAAAAGCAACTTTTTTAGAAATCAAATTATACAAATCAGACCAAGTAAATACTGCTCATTTATTGCTTTGCATTTTAAGAAACGAAAGTGACCCTGTTACCTTAATACTTAATAAAATGGGCATTAATTACGCCGAAGCACGAATATTGTACAAGCAATTATTTGTAGATAATTCTTTAGAACAAGAGGGTCCTCGTAGCGATTTTCCATCGGAGCGCAATTTTGGTGAGGATGACGATCAAAAATCATTTGACAATCCAAATAATCCTAAAAAAACTCAAGGTAAAAAAACGAAAACACCAGTGTTAGATAATTTTGGTCGTGACCTGACTTTATTGGCTGAAAATGGAAAATTAGATCCGGTAGTTGGAAGAAAAAAAGAAATTGAACGTGTATCTCAGATTTTAAGCAGAAGAAAAAAGAACAATCCAATTCTTATTGGTGAACCAGGTGTTGGTAAATCAGCTATTGCAGAAGGTTTAGCTTTAATGATAGTACAGCGAAAAGTTTCAAGAATTTTATTTGACAAACGCGTAGTTTCTATAGATTTGGCTAGTATGGTAGCAGGAACAAAATACCGCGGTCAGTTTGAAGAACGCATGAAGGCATTAATGAATGAATTGGAAAAGAATGATGATATTATCTTGTTTATTGATGAAATCCACACTATAGTCGGTGCCGGTGGAGCAACTGGTTCTTTAGATGCTTCAAACATGCTTAAACCAGCTTTAGCTCGTGGTGAAATACAATGTATTGGTGCTACAACATTAGACGAATACAGACAACATATTGAAAAAGATGGCGCCTTAGAACGACGTTTCCAAAAGGTTTTAGTTGAACCTACTACCGTAGATGAGACTATCCAGATTTTGCACAATATCAAGGATAAATACGAAGATCACCACTCGGTACTTTTTACTGATGAAGCCATTGAAGCCTGTGTAAAATTAACACATCGTTATATAACAGACCATTACTTGCCAGACAAAGCAATAGATGCTATGGATGAAGCTGGTTCTCGTATTCATATTACCAATATTGTAGTTCCAAAAGAAATTCTAGACCTTGAAAATCAATTAGAAAAAATAAAACTTGATAAAAACAGCGCAGTAAGCAGGCAAAAATATGAAGAAGCTGCCAAGTTAAGAGATACAGAAAAAAATCTTGAAACAGCTTTACAAAATGCTCAAAATGAATGGGAAAGCTATGCTAAACAAAACCGAGTAACTGTTACAGAAGATAACGTTGCGGAAGTTGTATCTATGATGTCTGGCATACCAGTTCATAAAGTAGCAGCATCTGAAAGCAGTAAGTTGCATGAATTACCAAACTTAATTAAAGGAAAAGTAATTGGTCAGGATGAAGCTGTAAAAAAAGTGGTTAAAGCCATTCAACGAAACCGTGTTGGGTTAAAAGATCCAAACAAACCAATAGGATCATTTATCTTTTTAGGTCAAACCGGAGTTGGAAAAACGCAGTTAGCTAAAATTTTAGCTAAAGAACTTTTTGATTCTGAAGATGCCTTGGTCCGAATTGACATGAGCGAGTATATGGAAAAATTTGCAGTTTCCAGATTAATTGGCGCGCCTCCAGGCTATGTTGGATATGAAGAAGGAGGACAATTAACTGAAAAAATCAGAAGAAAACCATACGCAGTTGTATTACTTGATGAAATTGAAAAAGCACATCCCGATGTATTTAACATCTTATTACAAATTTTAGATGATGGACATATAACCGATAGTTTAGGCAGAAGAATTGATTTTAGAAACACTATAATCATTATGACTTCTAATATTGGTAGCCGACAACTAAAAGACTTTGGTCAGGGAGTAGGATTTGGAACTGCTTCTAAAGAAGCACAATCAGAAAGTCATGCTAAAGGCATCATTGAAAGCGCATTAAAAAAATCGTTTGCTCCAGAATTTATTAATAGAATTGATGATGTTATAATTTTTAATGCATTGGAATTAGAGCATATCAACTTAATTATTGATATTGAGTTAGAAAAATTAATAAAACGTATAGAAGAAATTGGGTATAAAGTTAAATTATCCGATAAAGCCAAAAACTTTATTGCCGAAAAAGGTTTTGACAAACAGTATGGAGCCCGTCCACTTAAACGTGCTATTCAAAAGTATGTTGAAGATATTTTAGCTGAAGAAATTGTGGCATCAAAGCTAAAAGAAGGTAATACAATTTTACTTGACTATTCTGAAGGTAGCGAACAACTTTCCATTGAAATAACTAAATAAAAGCTTATATATGAACAAAATGTTGTTGCTAGTTGTAGTCATCTTAACAGTTGTTAAAACAAATGCTCAATACTCCGAACCTGATTATTTAAAAACACCTAATGGGATAATAACAATACAACCTGTTTTACATTCTTCTTTAATATTAATGTGGAATAAACATACCATATTTATTGATCCCTATAAAGAATTAAGCATACATAAAGATTATCCATCACCTTCTTTAGTTTTAATTACTGATATTCATGGAGATCATCTAAATCAGAAAACTTTAGAAGCATTAGTTAACGATGAAACAATTATTGTAGCACCCTTAGCTGTTAAAAATTTAATGTCTGATGAATTAAAGTCTAAAACCATAGTTTTAAATAACGGTGATTTAAAAAATGTAACAGGGATTCCAATAGAAGCTATACCTATGTACAATTTACCTGAAGATGAACAATCAAGGCATGTAAAAGGAAGAGGAAACGGCTATGTTATAACGCTGGCCAAAAAGAAATTTTATATTTCTGGAGACACTGAAGATATTCCCGAAATGCGTGCGTTAAAAAATATAGATTTCGCTTTTGTTTGCATGAACTTACCTTATACTATGGATTTTAATACTGCTGCAGATGCTGTTTTAGAATTTAAACCCAAAGTAGTTTACCCATATCATTTTAGAGGCAAAGATGGATTTAGTGATGTAGAAGCTTTTAAAGCCTTGGTTTTTGATAAAAATCCTGAAATTGAAGTTAGAAACAGAATTTGGTATCCTGAAAATTAATTATAAAAAAAGGCGGTGTTAAACCGCCTTTTTTATTTATTATTATTATTCGCAGTGATTTGCATTAATCCAAGCACCTATTCTACCTGCTGCAGCTGCTACATTGCTGTCATTATAAGTCTTAACATTTGCAGCTGTTAATTTTGGTAAAGAAGCTAAATAAGTTTCAACAATAGCTACATCAGCCCAAACAGTAGCGGCAGTAGTTACGGTACTTCCGCTTAATTTAATCGCAGCTACTTGTAAAAATCCACTTTTTGCAGCAGAAATACCTCCTTTGTTACTAGAATTCCAAATTCCCAATCCTTCTGTTCTTGTATATGATTTTCCTCCAACTGTTACATTACTTGGCCAAACAACATCTGGTTTAGCAAACCAATATCCCTGACTTAAAGAGCAACCTTCGTCTACAATTCGTTCACATCCAAAACCTGGAAATAAAAACGTTCCACAAGGTGTATTATTTCCACTTTTATAGTATGCCAATACTTCTGTATCAATTTCTACATCTCTGGAAATAGTTAATTTAAAATATGATTTTGCAGTACCCGATGTACCTTGATTGATTTTTAATACATTCCCTGTATTAACTTGACAAGTATTCCAAAACGACATGTCCTGTTCCCATGTTGGGGTAAATGGCGTATAATTAACACCGTCCATACTTAAAGCACCACTAACTACATCAGTAAATTGCACACAAGTACCAAGAGTTATAGCGCAATGACTAAGATTTTGAATTGTTCCATTAGTTCCATTCCCAGGATTAGGATTAAAAATACTCCAAGTCCAAGTATAGGTACCATCATTATTATTTTCAACACTTTCTAAAGTAACGGTATAAACACCACCTCCAACAAGTGGTATTTCGCTCAATTGAGCCGTTCTTGCATTCGCACTACTTGATTTTAACTCTTTTGATGATAAAGTACTGTCATCATTTAAAACAGATGAAACATCTACGAATTCATCGGAACAAGCAAGCGCACCAAATACCAGCACTAAACTAAGTGCATATTTAGCAATTTTTAAAGTAATTTCATTTTTCATAAAAAATAATTTAGTTTATTTATTTTATTAATAAATTTGGAGGAAATAATACTATACTTTATAAGTATATAAGTCAATATTTTAAGCAAATATATAAGAAAATCATCCTTATAAATTGGCTTAAAATTGCTTGGCATTAAAAACAAAACAAAACAATGGTTTTTCTTAATAAATAGTTGAAAATATTTAGCATTTTGCAAAATATATTAATCTTATTTAACAATAATTAAAAATTATAATGAACCTAAAACTATATCAAATAGACGCATTTACAAACCATGTATTTGGAGGAAATCCGGCAGCTGTTTGCATTTTAAACCATTGGATTGAAGCTAGTTTAATGCAACAAATTGCTGCTGAAAATAATTTGGCTGAAACTGCTTTTGCAGTTAAAAAAAATAATTACTTTGAAATTCGATGGTTTACACCAAAAGTAGAAGTAAATTTATGCGGTCATGCTACGCTTGCTACTGCCCATGTTCTGTTTAATTATTATGGTATAATTGATCAAGAAATAAAATTTCATTCACACCTAAGCGGAGCTTTAACAGTTCATAAATTAAATGATTTATTAACGTTAAATTTTCCTACAGATGTTATTAAAAAAGTAGAAACGCCGCATATACTTACAAAAGCTTTAGGAATTGAACCATCTGAAACATACAGAGGTAAGACAGATTTTATGTTGGTATTTGAAAATCAGCAAATTGTTAAAAATATGAAACCTGATTTTCAATTGATAGAAAAAGTTGGTGGCCGCGGCGTTATTGTAACTGCTAAAGGAGATAAAGTTGATTTCGTTTCACGATTTTTTGGTCCTCAAGTAGGTATAAACGAAGACCCTGTAACAGGTTCTTCTCATACCACACTTATTCCATATTGGAGTAAAAAATTAGGAAAAACTAAATTACAAGCACTTCAACTTTCTGAAAGAATTGGAACCTTACACTGCGAATATTTAAATGATCGGGTTCTAATCTCCGGACAAGCTGTTACATACTTAGTAGGAAAAATAGAAGTTTAAATTTTACACCTCAAACAATTCTTCTGTATCAATAGTTAAATACTTAATGAATGTTGTAGCATTTACAATATCATCATGTAAAACGCGATCATTTTCAACAAGCGGCACTTCCGACCTAAACATCTCAACAAATGATTCTATAAATGGTGAAGATTGAATTGGCTTTCTAAAACTCAATCCCTGTGAGGCATTCATTAACTCAATAGCAAAAATAGTTTCTATATTATCAACTATTTTCTTAGCTTTTGTAGCCGCATTAGCACCCATACTTACATGATCTTCCTGTCCATTACTCGACACAATAGAATCAACCGAAGCAGGTGTTGCTAATTGTTTATTCTGACTTACAATACTGGCAGCAGTGTATTGCGGTATCATAAATCCACTATTTAATCCAGGATTAGAAATCAAGAACGCAGGTAATCCTCGTAACCCAGAAATTAACTGATACGTCCTTCTTTCAGATATACTTCCCAATTCTGCCATTGCAATTCCTAAAAAATCCAATGCTAATGCTAAAGGTTGACCGTGAAAATTCCCTCCTGAGATTATTAAATTATCTTCTGCGAATACATTTGGATTATCAGTCACAGCATTAACTTCTGTTAAAATAGTTTTTGCAACAAATGATAAGGCATCTTTCGTAGCACCATGAACTTGAGGCATACATCTAAATGAATACGGATCTTGCACATGAGTTTTGGGCTGATTAATCAAATCACTGTTTTGTAAAAATTGATTGATTCGTTCCGCTGTTTTTACTTGACCATTATGAGGTCTTATATCATGAATTAAATGACAAAATGGTTCTTTTCTACCATCAAAAGCCTCCAAAGAAATTGTTCCAATTAAATCTGCTAAATACGATAACTTATACGATTTCAAGACTAAATGTAAGCCATAAGCACTCATAAACTGCGTACCATTTAGCAATGCTAATCCTTCTTTAGAACGAAGCTTTAATGCTTCCCAACCAAAGCGCTTCAATGCTTTAGCACTTTTCATTCTCTTGCCTTCAACATATACTTCTCCCTTGCCTAAAAGTGGCAAACTCAAGTGTGCTAAAGGTGATAAATCTCCTGATGCACCTAATGAACCTTGAGTATAAACAACAGGAAAAACATCATTGTTGTAAAAATCTACCAATCGTTGAACTGTATCTAATTGAACAGCAGAAAAACCATAACACAACGACTGGATTTTAAGAAAAAGCATAATTTTAACAATTTCTTGCGGCACTTCTTCACCTGTTCCACAAGCATGACTCATAACTAAATTTTCTTGCAGTTGAGCTAATTGAGGTTTGTCAACTTTTACGTTATACAAAGATCCAAAACCTGTATTAATTCCATATATTGGTTCTTCAGATTCTTTTAATTTCTCATCTAAAAACATCCTACATGTAGTAATTTTCATTTTAACTTCTTCTGATAACAGAAGTTTTTTATTGTAAAAGAAAAGGTTGTTTAGAGAAGTTAAATCTAAGTTTTCAGTAGTTATAAAGTGTGTATTTTCCATGCTAAAGTAATATGTCACAAAAATCAACATTCGGCTGTAGATAAGCAAATAAATTGTTAAAGTATTTTAAAAACCATAGTTTAGATTACTATGTTGCAAATACTATCTGAAATTATAGTACATTTGCACATCAAAAACGATTAAAAAATTATGAAAAAACTACTTGTTTTATTTTTAGCAGTTTCATTAATGAGCTGTAAAAAAGAATTAAAAGATTATGTAACCATTTCAGGTAAGATTGAAAACACAGAAAGCGACACTTTAGTTATAGCATCATATAATCTTACCAAAAAAATTGCTATCAACAAAGATGGCTCGTTTAAAGACACCTTAAAAGTTCAAGAAAAAGGTTTTTACTCTTTCACTGAAGGAGAAAATAGAACGGCGGTTTTTTTAGCCAACGGCTATGAACTTGAATTATCAGCAGACAGTAAAGACTTTCTTAAAAGTTTAGTTTTTAAAGGTATCGGTGAAGAATCAAATAATTACATTGTTAAAAAAATGTTGTTTAGTAAAGATGAATTAGGACAGCCTAAAGATTACTTTACGTTAGAGCGCAAAGAATTTGATGCAAAAGTTGCTGGCTTAAAGAAAAGAATGGAAGATATGCTTTCTAACCGTTCTAAATTAGATTCTATGCTTGTAGCTCAAGAAGATGCCAGCAACCAGCAAATGTTTTCTTTTTTAGAAGATAATTATACTGCACAATTTGAATATTATTCTAAATTCAAAAAGGGAACACCATCTCCTAAATTCGTTAACTACGAAAACTTTAAAGGAGGTAAAACTTCCCTAGATGATTTAAAAGGAAAATATGTATATATCGATGTTTGGGCAACTTGGTGCACACCTTGTTTAAATGAAATTCCTGCATTGCAAGCATTAGAAAAAGAATATCACAATAAAAACATTCAGTTTGTAAGTATTTCTGTTGATAATGTAGATGGCACTAGAGGAAGCAAAGAAGATTGGAAAAAAATGGTAGGCGAAAAACAACTTGGAGGAATTCAATTATATGCTGATAAGGATTTTCAATCAGACTTTATGGTTGCATATGCCGTTAATTCTATTCCACGATTTATTTTAATTGATCCAAACGGAGCTATAGTAGATTTTGATACCTACAGACCGTCCGATCCAAAAATTAAAGAACTTTTCAATTCATTGAAATAATTTATAAAAAAACCACGCTAAGCGTGGTTTTTTTTTGCGTAAAAAGTTTCAGTTAAAGCATCAGGAATCAACTCAATTAGTTCTGATGCTGTAAAAGTTTCAACTGGATATTTTTGTGTATAAATGTCTGCCGTTTTCCCATGGATATAAACACCCAATATAGCAGCTTCAAGCGTAGCATATCCTTGCGCTATTAATCCTGTGATAATACCCATTAACACATCTCCACTTCCAGCTGTAGCCAAGGCTACATTACCCGTTGAATTGTAATACAGCAAACCATTAAAAGCAACTACAGTATGTGCTCCTTTTAAAACAACAACTACCTTATATTTTGAAGAAAAATCTTTTAGTTTGTTAAGTTTTTCATAATCGTTTTTCCAAGAACCAACTAAGCGTTCAAATTCTTTGGGATGCGGAGTTAACACGGAATTTTCTGGTATACTTGCAAATTTATCTTGTCTTACAGATAGTATGTTTAGTGCATCGGCATCCAGAACTAAAGGTTTATTATATGTTTCTATAAAATTGATAAAACCTTCAGCTGTTTTTTCATTACACCCCATTCCAGGTCCAATTCCAATACCAGTAGCGTGGGTTTCAACATTAAAAAATTGCAATAGATTCTCATTATCAACTTCTACCATAACTTCTGGAATGGTTGTTTGAAGAATCTGATAACCACATTTTGGAATGTAGGAACTTACCAATCCGCTACCTATTTTAAGAGCTGCTTTTGAAGCTAACACTATTGCTCCATTTTTCCCATAACTCCCTCCTATTAACAAAGAGTGCCCAAAGCTACCTTTGTGCTGAAATTTAGTTCTTTTTCTGTACAGATTTTTTACAAAATCAACTGTTAAATATAGGTTTTTAACATCTAAAGCATTAATAAAATTATTATCTAAACCAATATCAATCACCTCAAAACTTTTAGAAAAAGTTGAATTATCTGGCAACAACAAAGCTAGTTTTGGAGTTTGAAAAGTCAAAACCATATCTGCTTTTATAACTGCTTCTTTATCTTCAACAGTATATTCGGCAAATAAACCAGAAGGCATGTCAATTGAAATTGTTAATGCGTTAGAATTGTTGATATGTTGAATTATTTTCTTGGCAATACCTTTTGGTGATTTGCTTAATCCAATACCAAATATGGCGTCTATAATCAAGTCTGTATTGCTAAGAATTGGTATTTTAAATGAATCTTTTATATCAATGCATTCAACATTTTTATACTTTCTCAATCGTTCATAATTAAGCTTGAAATCTTGCGATTGATTTTCTGAAAAATGAACAATAAAACAACTTACGTTAACATTTATTTCAGCTAACAATCTAGCTATGACCAATCCATCACCACCATTATTTCCTACTCCACAAAAAACTTTAATCTCACTATTATAAACATCAAAATTATTCTTAATAAAATTAAAACACTGCATAGCTGCGTGTTCCATCAATTCTAAAGATGTGATGTTTTTAGTTGAAACAGTTGCTGCATCAGCTGCTTTAACTTGTTGCGCAGTTAGAATTTTCATTAACCTGGTTGATTATCACTTAAAAATAATCAATATTTACTTAAGTAGTAAAATTAAGGCAAAAAAAAACCTCTCGACGGAGAGGTTTTAAAATTTATTTTTCATTGAATTCACCCATTTTAGCGTATTTTTCCATACGTTTTTCAACGAGTTTAGCTGGTGATAGTTTTTTAAGCTCTTTATACGATTTCAAAATTACTTTTTTAACTTCTTCAAAAGCTAAATCACGTTCCATATGAGCACCACCAATAGGTTCTTTGATAATTCCATCTATTAGTTTTAACTTTTTCATATCCGTTGCAGTTAATTTTAACGCTTCGGCAGCCTGTTCTTTATAATCCCAGCTTCTCCATAAAATGGATGAACAAGATTCTGGTGAAATAACAGTATACCAAGTATTTTCCATCATGTACACTTTATCACCTACTCCAATTCCCAATGCACCACCCGATGCACCTTCTCCAATTACTATAGTAATAATAGGCACTTGTAACTTAACCATTTCAAAAATATTTCTTGCAATAGCTTCTCCTTGTCCGCGTTCTTCAGCTTCCATACCTGGATAAGCACCTGGAGTGTCTAAAAATGTAACAACCGGAATATTAAATTTTTCTGCCATTTTCATCAATCGCAATGCTTTGCGATACCCCTCTGGGTTAGACATTCCAAAATTACGGTACTGTCTGGTTTTGGTATTATGACCTTTTTGCTGACCAATAAACATGAACGATTGATCTCCAATTTTACCAAGTCCACCTACCATTGCCTTATCGTCTCTTACATTTCTGTCGCCATGAAGTTCAAAAAATGTTTCACCGCAAAGGGCATTAATATAGTTTAACGTATACGGTCTTGAAGGATGACGTGACAATTGCACACGCTGCCAAGCAGTTAAATTTTTATATATCTCTTTCTTGGTTTCTTCCATTTTTAACTCAATGCTCTTACAGGTTTCTGACACATCTATATTACTTTCCTGACCAATAAGCATGCATTTATCCAGTTGCTCTTGCAACTCTTTAATTGGTAATTCAAAATCTAAATATTCCATACTAGTTTTTTTAAATGAGGGAACTACAAATATAGTAATTCAAGTTTTTAAAATATATAAGTGCATTTAAAAATCAATTTTCTCCTGATTTCTTTTTGTATTTAATGAGTCCATTTGCCAATACTGTAAGTAAAATAATCAAGGCTCCAATATAAAACATCGATCCCATCATTTCTTTTTCTCCAAAAATTATTAATGCTAAAATAATACCGTAAATTGGTTCTAAATTGATGGTTAGCATTACCGTATATGGGCTTAAATACTTTAATAAATCAACAGAAGTTGTAAAAGCATAGGCTGTACAAATACTGCTTAAAATCACCAAATACAACCAATCGGAGCTTGTTAATTGAAAAAATTCAAGTGTAAATTTCCCATCAAAAGCTAAATAGATAGTAACTGCAACTACTCCAAAAAAAATCTGATAAAACGATATGGTTGCTGCATCATACCTTCTAACATATAATCCGTTTAAAACAGAAAATGAAGCCGATAGAAATGCTGAAATTAATGCCAATACGATACCCAGCCAATAACTGGTCTCAACCTTAAAAATTAGATACAATCCAAGGACAACTATTAATCCAAATAAAATTTCAACATAATTTAATTTTCTTTTAAAAAAAATAGGTTCTAACAGTGAAGCAAACAATGCACCGGTACTTAACGTTACTAATGCTACAGATACGTTTGACACTTTGATTGATGCAAAAAAAGTAATCCAGTGTACTGCAATTATAATACCCCCAAACAAAAATTTTAGTCCAACTTTTGTATCAATCTTTAACGATTTTTGCTTTATCAGAAAATAAATACCAAGAAAAATAGCGGCTAACAACATTCTGAACCAAACAAGTGGAATTGCTTCAATACTTATTAAAGCACCTAATATTGCGGTAAAACCCCATATAAATACTATGAAGTGTAACTGTAAATAATTTTTTAAATTACTTTTTGGCATTTCTATAAAGATAGTATGCTAAAATTCCAAAAACTATGTTAGGAAACCAAACCATTAAAAACGAATTTGTTCCAGCAACAGCTCCCATTACTTCAGCGATTTTCATAAAAAAAACATAAACAAACATCAAAGCAATTCCAATGGCAAGATTTATTCCCGTTCCTCCTCTTCGTTTTCTTGATGCTAAAGAAACTGCAATTATTGTTAAAATAAAGGATGATATTGGTAAACTTGTACGTTTGTACAACTCAACCTGATGGGTATTTAAATTCTTTTGACCACGTTTTTTAGATGTTTCTATGTAATCATACAATTTATGCGATGGCATATCTTTGGCTATAAAATCGATGTTTTGCAAATCAGACGGAACAAAGTTAAAAATGGTATCAAACTGCGAACTAACCACTAAATCATCGTTAACAGCTTTTAGTTTTCTTTTTTTAATATTGTAAAACGTAAATAGACTATCAGCTGGATTCCAGCTTGCATGCTCTGCCTGAATTTTATAAATCAATTTGTTACCATTAAAACGTTCAAAAGAAAAATCATACCCTTTATTGGTTTCCAAGTTAAAATTTCTAAAGAAAATATAATCAGTTTCACTCAATTGCAAATTAACATCAATTACGTAGGTATTATTAAAAAATTTGGTTGAAATATAGGTACGCTTAAATTCTTGAAACACTTTATTGCTGTGTGGCACAATAAAATGATTCATCATCAACGCAAAAACGGTAACTATTGAAGCACCAATAAAATATGGTTTTAAAAATCGGGTAAAGGATATTTTAGCACTATGAATCGCAATAACTTCGGTGTTTGCTGTAAGTTTTGAAGTAAAAAATATAGTAGATATAAATAAGGCCAACGGCATAAATGTATTGGCATAATACACTATAAAATTAACGTAATAGTCTTTTATAATTAAATCGATGGTTAGCTCTGAATTACGCAAAAACTTATCTACTTTTTCCGATATATCAATAGCAATGGCAATCGGAACCAAAATAAGTAGGGTAAATACAAAGGAACCTAAGTACTTTTTTAATATGTATAAATCGAGAATTCTCAAACTTATAACCGATTATTCATTTGATTAACCATTTTAATTTTCCATGCATTAAAATCTCCTGCTAAGATATGTTTTCTTGCCTCACGAACCAACCATAAATAAAATCCTAAATTATGAATGGATGCAATTTGTTTTCCAAGTAATTCGTTAGATGCAAATAAGTGACGTAAATAGGCTTTTGAATAATACGTATCTACATACGTAATACCCATTTCATCAATAGGTGAAAAATCATTTTCCCATTTTTTATTTTTGATGTTTATAGCTCCGTAAGCAGTAAATAACATACCATTTCGGGCATTTCGGGTTGGCATAACACAATCGAACATATCAACACCTAAGGCAATATTTTCGAGAATATTAATTGGAGTTCCAACTCCCATTAAATAACGTGGTTTATCTTTTGGTAAAATGTCACAAACAATTTCAGTCATTTCATACATATCTTCTACCGGTTCACCAACAGATAGTCCGCCTATAGCATTACCATCTGCACCAACCGAAGCAATAAACTCAGCCGATTGCTGACGTAAATCTTTGTAAACACTTCCTTGAACGATTGGAAATAAGGTTTGATTATACCCATACTTTGGTGGCACTTTTTCCAGATGTTCAACACAACGTTTTAACCATCGATGCGTCATATGCATAGAACGTTTTGCATAGTTATAATCGCAAGGATAGGGTGTACACTCATCAAAGACCATAATTATATCAGCACCAATAGATCGCTGTATTTCCATTACATTCTCAGGTGAAAAAAAATGGTAAGAGCCATCAATATGACTTTTAAATTTTACCCCTTCTTCTTTTATTTTTCTTCGTTCTGATAATGAATATACTTGATATCCTCCGCTATCTGTTAAAATAGGTCGATCCCAATTCATGAATTTATGCAATCCGCCAGCTTGTTCTAAAATTGGAGTTTGAGGACGCAAATATAAATGGTAGGTATTTCCTAAAATAATATCAGGATTTATATCTTCTTTTAACTCTTTTTGATGTACTCCTTTAACAGTACCTACAGTGCCTACCGGCATAAAAATTGGTGTTTCAATTACACCATGATCTGTAGTAATTTTACCTGCTCTGGCTTTACTATTAAGGTCTAAACTTTTTATTTCAAATTTCATGGGGGCAAAGATAAAAAATCTTACTTGTTAAATGACTACCATGAACAATTAAACATTTTCAACTAGTGATATTCAGTTTTAATTTTCCACAAAGTTTTTTGACTTTTACCTTCTGATGTGACTTCTATAGTTTGTACTGTTCTTAAATCAAATTTTGAACCTGAAGTTATAGTTGCATTTGCCTTATAAGGTAAGGTAAAATACCCCGTAATATTTGATAAATCAGTTTCTTTTTGAAAAGTCACCAATATTTCATTGGAATGAAAATTTACAATACTTGGTTTAATTTCGTCTTCAAATTTTACGTTGTATATACCTGTATTATTGATAGGAATTCCATTAGCTTTTGGATTAGCTAAATTTAAAATTTCATCCGAATTCATAGTATAATTACGCAACTGAATTGCACTTACATATAATTCGGCCGTTTCTTTGTTATCATCAGCAAATAACAAAAATCCCTGATCATCTCCACCAGGAAATGTGTTTATTACAGACCATCTTCCACCTTCAATTGGAGTTGCCCCTACGAATTTACCGTTGATATATTTTTTTATAGCGGTTGATGAAAATGTTAGTGCGATTCGATACCACGTTTCAGTGTTTAATACTCCATGATAATTATTATTAATCCCAATTCCTTTGGAGGATATAAATAAGTCACCATCATTTAAATTTTCAGGATTTGTTTGTATTAAACTAATGAATTTATCCTTACTTTTTAATGGGATGTATAAATCCATAATTAACGAATAATTATAATGCAGTTCTTCATGAATACCTGGGGTAAAGTTTGTAAAAACAAACAAACCGTTTTGTGGATTAAATGGCGGTACTTTAATAACATCTGCATCAACACCGTTTATAGATTTAATGTTAAAATCGCTTGTTTTACCAAATTTAAGTTGTTGAATTTGTTCAGGAGTATGGTAACTGAATGGTTTAAGCTGACTACCAATACCTGTACTTTGCAAATTTTTCTTACTAAAATTCCAATTAGCTGTGGTTGTTTTGTTAATTCTGATATTTAAAAGGGATTCATCACATACGGCTTTCTTTGCTAAAAAGGCTAAATCAGTTTCAACTCCATCTACTCCAGCGGCTTTAATTTTTTTTATTTCAGCTATATCGTTGGATGTAAATACCCATACTTTAGCACCATGCTGATGTACTTTTGAAACAAAAGTTTGAAAATGCTCATCATTATCTAATGCATATGTATAATAGGTTTCAAAAATCTCACAACCTAAATTGATTAAACTAGTATACCATTGATCATCCTCAGGTTGCTCTGGAAGTTTACCAAAATAAATAAAAGGCGAATCTGGACAATAGGTTTTAAAATTTACAGCTTCTTCAACAGAAGCTATTGCTGGCATTAACCTTTTAGGATTTACACCAGTTGTTTTTAAAGCTTTCCCCATTAAATCAGGTCTGAATTTTTTTGTATCTAAATACAAATAGCCATCGTATTTCTCTGCTAAAAGCAAGGCTTCTTCCAATGTTGGTATGGTTAATCCTGTAAATTGACTTCCTTTCCAGCTTCCAACATCCAACAATTTCAATTCAGCATAGGTTGATGCTACTACATAACCTTGTCCGTTACTTGTTCTAAACATAGTTGGTTGATCATGAAACAGTACATACACATCATCTGATGTTACATTTACATCAATTTCACAATACTTTACCCCACGTTTGAAAGCTTCTTCAATACTTAACAAGGTGTTTTCTGGGTATATATCAGAATATCCTCTGTGAGCAATTATTTCGATATTACAATTATTATCATTTAGAAGAGACATTTCATGAATTTGACCTTCTGAATTAAAGTGTTGTGCATAAATCAGTAAAGGAAAAATTATAATAAAAATAAACAACATTTTTCTAGTCATTGGAGGAATTTTTAGGGCGTTAAGATAAAAAAAAGGCATTTATAAAATGCCTTTTTAAATTGATATTCTTAATGACTAGAATTTTAACTCAAGGTTTAAATAAATATACGATAAATCATTTTTTGTTGATTTTTCAAAATCCCATGTACGAAAGTTTAACGAAGTTCGTACGCCTTTTAAGGGACTGTACTCAAGTCCAACTAACACAGCATTTCCGTCTTTATCTTCATTCCAGTTAACCAATGAAGTACCAACTTTGTTTGATTCTAACTTATCATAACGTCCAAAAACTGCATATTTTTTGTTGAAATAATAGGTGGAGTAAATTGAAAATCCGCTTAAATCATGATCTAAAGCTGCATCAGTAAATTTTTTACCATCATCCATTCTGGCATACTCTGCTCCAAACTTAATTGTTTTCAATTCATAACCAGCAAAAAAAGCTAAGTTTTTAACGGTTGGATTATCCACTACTGTTGTTCCAACTAATTTTTTACTATCTTGTTCAGCATAGTAAACTTTAAAAGTTAGTTCATTCGTTGGATTATAAACTAAGTTTCCTCCGACTTTATGTTTTCCGTAAAAATCTTGAACTTTTTTAAATCCTTCACCGTTTAACACAAATACATTCATTTTAAGTGTATTGTGTAATTTAAATTCTGCATTAAGACCCACATCGGCACTAGTACCCATTCCGCTTACATCTTGAAATGATTTATAGATATAACGATATCCCCAGTTTTTTTCTTGGTCGTTAAATTGATTCAAACCAATCATACCTATCGAAATATTAGCCCAATCTGTAGCTTTGTAATCTACCTGAGCTGCTTTTAAATAAAAGGTATAATCGCTTCCATCGTCTTTTCCAACATCGCCAATAATTTTAGCCGATAATCTATCGTCAAATTTATATTCATATCCTAAATAAGCTCTGTCAACTTCAAAAGCACTTTTCTGAGTAGCGCCAGAAGTTAAATCGTTGTGATAATTTAAAAATAATGTACTAGATACTTTACCTCCTTGAGCAAGAACTAGCAAACCATTAAACATTAATAAAATTGTAAGTAGTTTTTTCATGTTAAATATATTTATTAAACTTTTTAATTATGAAACAAAACTACGATATAAATATTAAGTAAATACTTATAAACGTTAACTTTATATTAACAATTTATCTACACATATTCTAATTATTAAAGATTAAAAAATAATTTAACTTCTTCTATAATATATTTACAAATAATAACCCATATATTTAAATATTTCAACAAGAATTCCTGATAATTATAACGAAAAAAGGCTGTTTATAACAGCCTTTTTCCTTTAAGTTAATATAATTTTATTTAGTAGAAATTATTTTCTTCACTACACTTTCTCTGTCAGTAGTTAATCTAACAATATACATTTGTTCCTTACCAATGTTCATGTTTAAATAAAGTTGGATTTCTTTATTTAGATAACCATCGTTATCAACTTTAGAAAGTATTACATTACCAGAAGAATCATACATTTCAATGCGTACAAATGAATTATAATCAAATTTATATTTGATGGTAATTTCATTTTCAAATGGTACTGGATAAACTTCAAATCCTACTGTATTTACTTCTGCAACACGTGTTTCAATACTTGGTTCTGAGCTAATTACAGGCTCAATAATAGGTATTGGACAAACTTCATTAACATCAGACCATCGTAGGAAATACCTGCAATTATCAAAAGCATTATTAATTCTATCCACAGTCATGTGAATATCATTTAAACTTACTCCTACTGGTAATACAGCACCACCTAAAGCATCACTCGCCAATTTATACAACGCCCACACATCTTTTGGTGCCGGTAATGCATCTACTACATTAGCAGGAATCTTCCAACTCTTCATTGCATTAAGCTCAATAGCACAATCTGCCATTAAAGGATCTTCGCAAGTAGACGATGCAGCTCTCTTAACAGTAACTAAGTACTTACCTCCTTCTAAAACAAAGTTTCCAACAGAATTAGAAGCATCAGTATGCATATTAAGGTTCAATCCTAAAACTATGGTCTGCGCTAATAAACCATTTTTGATACGATTTTGCTTATTCAACGGCACGTTCATATAGTTATAATCTGCCATTAGAACTGAAATATCACCACCTCCAGGCAGTAAGCCAATCAAATTATTTGCATTAGTATAACTAACTGTAAATGAATTACCTGCTAATCCTATATACATAGATCCGATATTATCAATAACTCCATCCATATTATCTAGACTACGTTGGATTAATTGCAGTGATGTAAATGAACCTTCTTCTGTACATGCTATTCCTCCTGCGTTACCATAGAATCCTTGTGTATAAGTACAGATCAAATTGTCGCAAGGTTCTTCTATTACAGTTGTTTCTTTTGCAATTAGACATGTATAATCGGAAATTCTTCTTACTGTTATAGTGTGAATTCCTCCTGCTAATCCAGTAAACATTACCGGACTTGCTGTTACTGCTGCCCACGTTCCATCATCCAATCGGATTTCTAAATCACTTAACGGAGTTCCGGTTACCGCTGCTGA
>JAGXRT010000014.1 GCA_018335575.1 Bacteroidota bacterium
AGGCCCCTCAATTTATAAAAGCGACGCAGAAAAAGTATCGGGATCAGATACAAAAGAACTCGAAACTGTTAAGAAAAACTTCCTAATAAAAAAATTAGGCTTAACTGACAGTCCAAAATTAGATACAGCCATTGAAAAAGTTATTGAAACCTTAGAAAAATCTAACCGAAACAAATACCGAGCATTATTTTATTATCTATTGGTTAAAGAATTAGGACAAGAATCAAAATATTAATATTACTCCATCTAATTTCCCCAAAAAAAAATCTGCTTAAAGCAGATTTTTTTTATCTAGTAAATACGTATTTAGCTTCTGTCGAAAGCGAAACATCAAAGGCATACCCTTCGTAATTAAATCTTTTTAAATCTTTAATATTGTCAATAGCATTTTTAGCAATAAACCTAACCATCATTCCTCGTGCTTTTTTAGCAAAAAAACCAATCATTTTAAGCTCGCCATTTTTATAATCTTTAAATTCAGGAGTAATTATGTTTTGAGTAATTAAGTTTTTTTTATCAACAGCTTTGAAATACTCGTTACTTGCTAAATTAATTAAGTAATCATCTACTGTTAATTCTGAATTCAAATGCTTTATAAGTTCTTTACTCCAAAACTGATATAAATTTGATTTTGAACCAACTTTTAACTTTGTACCCATCTCTAACCGATAAGGCTGAATTAAATCCAACGGTTTTAAAAGACCGTATAAACCGGACAGTATATATAATTTTTCTTGTAAAAAATCAATTTCAAAATTGTTCAACGAATTTACATCTAAACCAACATATACATCGCCGATAAAGGCGCTGATGGCTTGTTTAGCATTTTTAAGATTGTGATTTATAATCCACTCCTGATTTCTAGTCCAGTTTAAATCGGCAAGTACAGCAGAAATACCCATAAGTTCCATTAAATTTTTAGGCGATTTTTTCTGGAGCACATGCATTATTTTATCAGATTGATTTAAAAACAATGGCAAACTTGAAGATTTTAAATTGCTTATAGTTTCAAAATCCATTGATTTTGCGGGTGAAATCAGTATTTTAAAATTACTCATATTTTATTTTTTAACATTTATTCAAAGATACCATATCCAACACCTTTGCTTGTTTTTATATAGTTATCACCAATTTTCTCTCGTAGTTTTCGAATATGAACATCCAACGTTCTATCGCCAACATAAATCGAGTTTCCCCAAACATTCAAATAAATTTCGTCACGGGTAAAAATTTTACCGGGCTTAGTACTCAACAATAAAAGAATTTCAAATTCTTTTTTTGGCAATAAAATTACTTCGTCTTTATACTTAACAGTATATGTTGATGGATTAATGGTTAAATCCTTAATCTGAATTAAATTTTCAACAATATTTTTTCTATTACCTCTATTTAACAAAGCTTTGATTCGAGCCAACAAAACTCTTGGTCTAATTGGTTTTGTGATATAATCATCAGCACCCGCTTCAAATCCGGCAATTTCTGAATAATCTTCGCCTCGGGCGGTTAGAAATACGATAATAGTATTATCAAATATTTTTTTTAAGCGCAATTGTCTGCATACTTCAACGCCATCTATACCAGGCATCATGATATCTAACAGAATCAAATCGGGTATTTTCTCATTTGCAACAGCAAGTGCCTGCTCCCCATTTTGCGCTGTATAGACTTTATAACCTTCTTTTTTTAAATTATAACCGATGAACTCTAATATATCAGGTTCATCATCAACAAGTAAAATTTTATGTTTTTGTTCTTTCATCAAAACAAAAATAAAACTTAATAACAGCAATTATCCAAAAGATATATTAAGAATTTGTTATCATTTTGTAACTTAGACTATCAGTTAAAAAAAGTTGAAATTCTCATATTTACTTAATTCAATATTAAGATTTACTTAACATTAAATTGGTTGTTTTGTACCATAAAATTTAATCAAATGAAAAAATTATTTTTACTTATTTTATCGACAGGTTTAATTCTTACAGCCTGTAAACAAACTCCAAAAGAAGGAGAAAGTGCAAACGAAGCTACAGAATTAACTGGTTCTGTAACAATTGATGGATCCGGAACAGTATTTCCAGTTTCTGAAGCTGTTGGTGAAGAGTTTTTTGCTGTTTCTCCAAATGTTAAAGTTACAGTTGGTGAATCAGGAACCGGTGGTGGTTTTAAAAAATTTGGAGCTGGAGAACTTGATATTACTGCAGCCTCTAGAGATATAAAAGAAACAGAAGCTGAGTTATGTAAAACTAATAATATAGAATTTGTTAAGTTAACTGTAGCTTTAGACGGAATCGCAGTAGTTATTAACAAAGAAAATACTTGGGCAACATCTTTAACTGTAGCCGAATTAAAGAAAATTTGGGAGCCAAACAGTACTGTTAAAAAATGGAGTGATATTAGAAAAGAGTTTCCTAAAGAAGATATCCGTTTATACGGCCCAAACACTTCTCATGGTACTTTTGATTTCTTTACAGAAGAAATTATGGGCGAATCTGGAGCAAGTAGAACTGATTACAACGCAGTATCTGATTACAACATTGCCGTACAAGGAGTTATAAATGATAAATTTGCATTAGGTTATTTTGGATTATCATACTACGAAGAAAACAAAACAAGTCTTGGAATTGTTGGTGTAGATAATGGAACTGGTGCCGTTTTACCTTCATTAGAAACTGTAGCAAATGGACAATATGCTCCACTTTCAAGATCATTATTTATCTTTATAAATAAAAAATCTGCTCAAAGACCAGAAGTGAAGAGTTTTGTAGAATTTTATTTAAATAATGCTCCAGTATTATCTAAAGAAGTTGGATACGTTCCAATGCCAGCAAGTGATTACGAAGCTCAAAAAGAAGTTTTTAAAAGAGCAATAGCGAAATAATTAAAAATTGATTAAAAAGAGCCGATAAGCGATACGTTTATCGGCATTTTAAACTTATGAAATTAAAAGAAAAATTAATAGAATTACTATTACAATTATTTACTTCTGTTACCATATTTACAACTATTGGGATTATAGTAGTTCTTTTATTTGAAAGTATTTCTTTTTTTAGCAATGTTTCTATCATAGAGTTTTTCACCAGCACAAAATGGACACCTTTATTTAGTGAAAAACATTTCGGAATTTTAGCACTCGCTTCCGGAACTATTTTAACATCATTAATTGCAATTGGCATTGCATTACCGGTTGGCTTAACCATAGCAATTTATTTAAATATGTATGCTTCTAAAAGTTTTAGAAAATTAATTAAACCTTTTCTTGAAATCTTAGCAGCCATACCAACCGTTGTTTATGGTTTTTTTGCACTAGCATTTGTTACTCCGGTACTGCAGGAAATCTATCCAAATTTGGAGACTTTTAATTCGTTGTCTGCGGGAATTGTAATGGGTATTATGATTATACCTTTTATTTCTTCTTTAAGTGAAGATGCGTTGTATGCAGTGCCAAAATCTTTAAAAGAAGCAGCATTTGGAATGGGTTCCACCCGATTTCAAACAGCGTTTAAAGTGATGGTTCCTGCAGCCTCATCGGGTATTGTAATTTCTGTAATTTTAGCAATTTCAAGAGCAATTGGTGAAACCATGATAGTGGCAATAGCCGCCGGACAACAACCTCAATTTACTTTAAATCCAACAATACCTGTACAAACAATTACCTCGTATATAGTTCAGGTTAGCATGGGTGATGCTCCTCAAGGCTCGTTAGAATATCAAACTATTTTTGCAGCAGGGCTTACCTTGTTTGTATTTACTTTTTTATTGAATAGTTTTAGTTTTTACGTTAAGAAAAAATACCAGGAAAAATATGAATAACCATCAGAAAAACAGGATAATAGATCTCACTTTTAAAGTATATGGATTTTTATTCACTGCCATTAGTGTGCTTATCCTTTTTATATTGCTTTATGCTATTATAAAGGCTGGATATAGCAGAATTAACTGGGATTTTTTAACAGGATTACCTTCGAGAAAACCAGAAAATGCCGGAATTTATACTGCTATTATGGGTACTTTTTATATCATGGTTGTAACTTTAATTATATCAATTCCTGTTGGGGTTGGGGCCGGTATTTATTTAGAAGAATATGCCAAGAAAAACGGATTAACCAACTTTTTAGAAATCAATATTTCAAATTTGGCGGGTGTTCCTTCAATAATATATGGACTTTTAGGTTTGGGTGTTTTTGTTCGGTTTTTTGGTTTTGGGGGCAGTATTTTATCCGGGGCTTTAACCTTATCACTCCTCATTTTGCCTGTAATTATTGTTGCGACGAGGGAAGCTATTAAAGCGGTTCCTTCATCGTTGAGAGACGCATCCTTTGCCATGGGAGCATCGAAATGGCAAACCATACAATATGTGGTTTTACCAACCTCATTTGGAGGAATTCTTACAGGAATTATCCTCGCTTTATCTAGAGCTATTGGTGAAACAGCCCCTTTGATTGTAGTTGGTGCCATGGCATATGTGCCTTTTGCTCCAAAATCACTTTTCGATACTTTTTCTGTATTACCGATGCAGATATTTACGTGGACAACCAGACCACAGACCGGTTTTGCGGTTGCCGCATCAGGAGCCATTATTATTTTATTATTAATTACCTTTATAATGAATGGAATAGCCGTATATTTTAGAAATAAATGGCAAAAACAATTACAATAACAATCAATATATGACAGATCACGTAAAAGATAAAGAGCTAAAATTACCAAAAATATCTGCTGAAGATGTTAATGTGTTTTATGGCGATTTTCAAGCAATTAAAAACATTTCGATGGATATTAATTCTAATACTGTTACTGCATTTATCGGTCCGTCTGGATGTGGAAAATCAACTTTTCTTCGTTTGTTTAATCGAATGAATGACTATGTAGAAGGATTTAGGATGGAAGGAAAAATAAAAATCGATGATAACAACATTTACAAAAAAAAGGTTCATGTAGAAGAGCTTAGAAAAAAAGTTGGAATGGTGTTTCAAAAACCCAATCCATTTCCTAAATCGATTTATGAAAATGTGGCTTATGGATTAAAAATCCAAGGAATATCAAACAAAAAAATAATTGATGAACGGGTTGAAACTGCCCTAAAACAAGCCGATTTATGGAAAGAAGCCAAAGATAATCTTAACAAATCGGCTTTAGCATTATCTGGTGGTCAACAACAACGTTTGTGCATAGCCCGAACCTTGGCAGTTGAGCCATCCATTATCTTAATGGACGAACCTACATCGGCACTGGACCCCATATCAACCACCAGAATTGAAGAACTTATATTTGAATTAAAATCAAATTACACCATTGTAATTGTTACTCATAACATGCAACAAGCGGGAAGAATAAGCGATAATACCGGTTTCTTTTATCTGGGAGAACTGATTGAATATAAAAATACTAAAGACTTATTTACAAATCCTAAAAACACTAAAACCGAAAACTACATCAGTGGACGGTTTGGCTAAAAATCTTATTACGATGACAAATTTAGATATTGAATTAAAATTACTGAAAGAAGCCATCATTGAAATGACTGATTTAGTCACCAATCAGGTGGTAAATGCCAATGAGGCTTTCTTATCAATGGATACTGATTTAGCCTATGAAATTCAGCATAACGAACAAAAAATAAACGCACTTGAACTGAGTATCGACAGAGATTGCGAACATATTTTAGCACTTTTTAATCCGGTTGCATCCGACTTGAGATTTGTGTTGGCAGTACTAAAATCAAATGCAGATTTGGAACGAATTGGCGATTATACTTACGCCATTGCGGGCTATGTTATTGAGCACAACAAATCAATCAATAAAGAATTAATAGAAGCATCGCAAATTATTGCCATGTTTGATACTGCTATATCAATGTTGCGCGATATTAAAATTGCATTTGAAACTGAAGATGTAAAATTGGCCAAAAAGGTTTATAGAAAAGATGCCGACTTAAATATGATAAATAAACAAGCTGCCGATATAATTAGCAAGTTCTTAGAAAAGGATGGTACGTTAACTACAGAAGCGCTGTACTTATTTTCAACGATACGAAAATTAGAGCGTGTTGGCGACCATGTTAAAAATATGGTCGAAGTTTTAATATTTTATGTTAAAGCTAAAGTGTTGAAACACAAGGACATTAAGGACAAGAAAAAATAATTTAAAATTAAAGGTTAATTATTTTCTGTTCGATAATTTCTATAAGCTGCCCAACATGAAACCCGTCCATTAAAGCGTGATGAACTTCTATTGAAAAAGGCAATAATAGCTTATCGTTTTGTTCAAAGCGTTTACCAAAAACAAATTTTGGAATACCGCTTTTTTCACGTTCGTAGTTTCGGGCGTGTTTAATCGAGGTAAATGATACCCACGGAACTGTTGATCCAAAAATTAAATCGATTTTATTCCAGTGTTCTTCAAATATTTTACCTTCTTTTAATTGTTTTATCAACTCCTTACCTTTTTTATCGAAATCAAAAATGGTGGCTTCGTTTTTAAACAATCCGAAGAAAAATGAATTATCATCGTTTAAAAAAGTTGAGCCGATTTCGATGGAATCCAATTCATAAAGCTCATCGTTTACAATTCTTAATTTAAATTCGGTTATTTCATTAGCTGCTTTCATCGAAATAAACAAAACTGCCAATGAAAATGACAAATTATTGGCTTTACAATAGGTATATAAATTTGTTACATCTATAGTTGTAGTTAACCCAAAAAAAGGATCATCAAAATTTTTGAAAAACTCATATTGTGATTTTCGGTTCCACAAATCTAGATCAAATTTTTTCATCAGTCTTCTTTTTGATGTATGGTATAATGCCTCCATTTTTCAATACAATCAGTAATATCGTTTGGTAATTCAGAGTTAAAATGCAGTATTTCTTTGGTAATTGGATGCCTGAATCCTAAAGTTTTTGCATGAAGCGCTTGCCTTGGCAATACTTTAAAACAATTTTCTACAAATTGTTTGTATTTTGTAAACGTAGTTCCCTTAAGTACTTCATTACCACCGTAGCGTTCATCGTTAAATAAAGTATGACCAATATGTTTAAAATGGGCTCTGATTTGATGAGTTCGACCAGTTTCTAACCGACATTCTACCAAGGTAACATAGCTAAATCGTTCAATGACTTTATAATGGGTTATAGCAGGTTTACCGTGTTCACCATCGGGATAAACACTCATTTGCAACCTATTTTTTAAACTTCTGCCAATATGACCTTCAATAGTACCTTCATCTTTTTCTACATTCCCCCATACTAAAGCGTAATATAAACGATGGGTTTTTTTATCGAAAAACTGCTTAGCAAGATGAGCCATACTATAGTCGGTTTTGGCAACAACAAGCAAGCCGCTTGTATCTTTATCAATACGATGTACGAGACCTGGTCGGTTATCAGCATTTTTTGGCAATTGTTCAAAATGGAAAATTAAGCCGTTTACTAAAGTACCAGAATAATTGCCATGACCCGGATGCACTACCAATCCGGCGGGTTTGTTTACCACAATTAATTCATCATCTTCATAAACGATATCCAGTGGAATATTTTCAGGAACCAACAAATTTTCATGTGGAGGATGTGCCAATACAACCCGAACGACATCAAAGGGTTTTACTTTGTAATTGGCTTTTACTGTTTGTTCGTTTACCAGCACATTGCCGGCTTTTATGGCTTGTTGAATCTTGTTTCGAGTGGCGTTTTCGATAAAATTCATTAAAAATTTATCAACCCGCAACGGTTCCTGACCGTGAGTAGCTGTGTATTTATAATGTTCGTAAAGTTCGTCCTGATCTAAATCATCAAAATTCGATTCCTTCATCACTATCTATGGTTGCTGTGGTATCAATTACATTTCTAGGAATTCCTCCATCACCTAACATAAATTCAAATTTTGAATTTCTTGGAACTTTCTGTCCAACACGAACCTCTTTACCATTAAGTAACAATCCGCGCACAACATCCAATGCAATATCATTAACATAAGTAGGCTTGTCTCCTACCCTATATCCAACGGCCAAAAGCAATGCAGTAGCTTGTCGGTTCGATTTTCCTAACACATCAGGTACCGAAATCAACTCGTAGGAAGATGGATTTAATTTAAGGTATATTTTACGATTTTCCTTTACAAAACTTCCTGCAATAGGACTTTGTTCTATAACTGATTTCCCTGGAAAATCAGGATTGTATTTCGTTGAATCTATAATCTCGTAACGTAAATCGAGTTCTGTTAAAATTTCTTCAACCTGTTCAATTTCTATTCCGGCTAAGTTGGGAACTTCAATTTTTTGATAATGATTGGTCTTAAATTTAAGCCAAAACAAGGTCGCAATTACAACTACAAATAAACCAATTACAGCTAAAATTAACTGATTTAAGAACTCCTTACTTTTAAGAAATTTAATAAAACTCATATATTTTTTAATGTTTTGAACAAAGATAACAAAGGATGAGATAGTTTTTAGTATATTTTGATAAATTTGTCTTTAAACTAAAATACTTACATGAAACAAAATGTTGCCATTATTATGGGTGGTTACTCATCTGAGGTAGAGATTTCGCTTAAATCTGGTGAAATGGTTTATTCAAATATTGATAGAAATTTATTTAATCCCTATCGGGTTAAAATCTTAAAAGACCGATGGGTTTTACTTAATGAAAACAACCAAGAATTTTCCATAAATAAACACGATTTTACGGCAACTATAGATAACAAACACATAGTTTTTGATGTTGTTTTTAATGCAATTCACGGAACACCTGGTGAAGACGGAACAATTTTGGCTTATTTTAAATTACTGGGTCTTAAACACACTTCGGCTCCCTTTTACCAAATGGCACTTACCTTTAACAAACGTGATTGCCTAAGTGTTGCAAAATCTTATGGAATAAAAACAGCAACTTCGTATTACTTGAATAAAGGCCAAGAAATCAACGAAAAAGAAATCATTGATACTGTTGGACTTCCTTGTTTTGTTAAACCTAACAATGCCGGATCCAGTTTTGGTATATCGAAAGTAAAAGAAGCCAATCAATTAAAAAACGCAATCGATTTTGCTTTTAAAGAAGATACAGAACTCATAATTGAATCGTTTTTAGACGGAACAGAGGTTTCAGTAGGCGTTCTTGAATATAAGGGTGAAGTAAAAGTGTTACCTATAACCGAAATCGTTTCTGAAAATGAGTTCTTTGATTACGAAGCCAAATATTTGGGAAAATCACAGGAAATAACGCCTGCTCGTATTTCTATGATTCAGCAAAAAAACGTAGAAAAAATCGCTAAAAAGCTGTATGAGTCATTAAACATGAAAGGTTTTACGCGTTCAGAATTTATTTTAATTGAAAATGAACCATATTTCTTAGAAATGAATACTGTACCTGGATTAACTGCAGAAAGCATCTTGCCACAACAAGCTGCGAAAGCAGGAATTACGCAACAAGAATTATTTACAAACGCCATTATGATGGCTTTAAAATAACAATAATGAGAAAAGCTGTTTTTCCGGGGTCATTTGATCCTATTACTTTAGGACATGTTGATATAATAGAACGAGCCTTGCCTTTGTTTGATAAAATAGTTATTGCCATAGGAAATAATTACGACAAAAAATACATGTTTAATCTAGATCAACGCAATCACTTTATTCAAAAAACATTTGAAGGAATTGATAAAATTGAAATCACAACATACGAAGGCCTAACTGTAGATTTTTGCAAAAAGAATAATATTGATTTTATTGTTCGTGGTTTAAGAAATCCCGCTGATTTTGAGTTTGAAAAAGCCATCGCTCATACCAATAGAGTAATGTCTAAAATAGAAACAATATTCTTGTTAACAAGTGCCAGAACTTCCTTTATAAGTTCCAGTATTGTTAGGGATATTATAAGAAATAACGGCGATGTTTCAAGCCTGGTTCCATCAGTTGTTATAGAATAAATTATGCAAAAATTAATTCTAACGTTTCTATTATTAAGTTTTTCATTTTCAAAAGCACAATACTCACCCATATACGAAACTGTTTTTGAAAAATCATTTGGAAAAGAATCTGCAACCTACGATCAAACTATTGACTATTACAAGCTTTTAGCCAGAACACATCCAGAGATTAAAATCAAAGAAATGGGAACCACAGACAATGGATTGCCATTACATTTGGTGATTTACAATATAGATCAACAATTCAATATCGAAAAAATAAAAAATTCTCAAAAAGCCACACTTTTGATTAACAACGGTATACATCCCGGTGAACCTGATGGAATTGATGCTTCTATGCTTTTTCTGAGAAATGTATTAAAAGATCCGCATTTAAAAAATAAATACAGAAATACAGTTATTTATATTATTCCTGTTTACAATATTGGCGGTGCTTTAAACAGAAATTCTAGTACAAGAGTAAATCAAAATGGACCTAAGCAATACGGATTTAGAGGAAATGCTAGAAACTATGATTTAAATAGAGATTTTATTAAAGCTGATACTAAAAACACGAAAGCCTTTTATGAAATTTTTCATCAAATAAATCCAGATGTGTTTATTGATACACATGTTTCAAATGGTGCAGATTATCAATACACTTTAACACATTTATTTACACAGCACAATAAATTAGGGAGTTCTTTAGGAGCCTTTTTAAATGAGCAAATGATGCCCTCTATTTTAGCTGATTTAAACAAGAAAAACATCCCTTCTACCCCTTACGTAAATGTTTTTAATGCACCTCCGGATAATGGATTTTCTCAATATTTTGACACCCCAAGATATACAACAGGTTTTACTTCTTTGTATAACACTTTAAGTGTTATGATAGAAACGCATATGCTAAAACCATACGCCGACAGAGTACGAGTTACTTATGAGTTTTTATTAAGTGCACTAGATTACACAGATAGCAACTACACCAAAATAAAATCAATGCGGGTTTTGGCGCAAGTAGAAAATCAAAAGTTAAAAAAATATCCCATACAATGGAAAATTGACAGTACAAAAATATCTCAGTTATCATTTAAAGGATATGAAGCTGTATACAAAAAAAGTGAAGTTACGGGTTTAGATAGATTGTACTATGATCAATCAAAACCTTACGAAAAAAACATAAACTATTTCAATCATTTTAAACCATCAAAAGAAATTGAAATTCCTAAAGCATATATTATTCCTAAAGGATGGTGGAATGTAATTGATTTATTAAAAGCAAATCAAATTAGGATGACCCAACTTGAAAAAGATACCGTAATAACAGTAACTGCATATCAAATTGTTAATTATAAATCAAGAAACAAGCCATATGAAGGTCATTTTCAGCATTATCAAATAAATACTAACAGTTTTATTAAAAAAATAAAGTTTTTTAAAGGTGATTTTTTAATTCCTACAAATCAACCTGGTATACGATATTTGATAGAAACTTTAGAACCCGAAGCGGCCGATTCTTTTTTGAGTTGGAACTTTTTTGATTCCATTTTACAGGAAAAAGAAGGTTTTTCTCCCTATGTTTTTGAAGAAACTGCCAAAGAAATATTGAAAAACAACACCGATTTAGCCAAATCATTTGAGCTGCTAAAACAGACCGATGAAAATTTCAGAAAAAGCAGTTTTGCTCAACTTCAATTCATTTATAAAAACTCTGAATTTGCTGAGCAATCGCACTTAATTTACCCAGTATATCGCATTTTTTAAAAAATATAAAACAAGAAAATTGCATATACAAAAAATCGTACTATTCTAAAAATACCCAATACTAGCAACCATCTTATTGGATATGAAGTCATACCAGCTAATAAAGTTACCATTGAATAAGGAAGTGGAAAAAGCGCTGCAGTTACTATAAAAAACCCACCCCATTTTTGTAAGTAAATAAATATTTTTTGATTTTTTACCAACAGCCAATTATTTACAACGGGTATTTTAGCTGTTTTCCTTCCAATCAAAAAAGATAGTAATCCACCTAAATAAGATAAAACTGCTAATAAAGCTACTAGCCACCATTTATTGATACCAAAAGAAATAGCTTGCGGCTCTGACCAAACTATAAAAAGATCAGGCGGAATTAAGCCTAAAAAAGATTCAGACAAAGTAAATAAAAGATATACATATAAAGGTTCAACATTATCTACGATATGGATAAAAACTTCTTTGGTTGAAATAATATAACGTTCGATTAAATAAACTACTACAACTAAAATTATAACAATTAAGGTTAAATTAACAATATTCCTCATTAGCAATCTAAAAAGTCCTGTACGCTTTAAATACTGATAATATAAATAAGTAAACCTATTAAATCCTTTCATAAGCATTAAAAAATTACACTGGAAGTTTCAAATACAATTATAACTCAAATATGCTAAAAACATTGTGCATCATGTAACAATATTTTAATATTTTCAAACATGCCTTCACTTAATTCTTGTAATTCATTTTTAGGTATAAACCTTACCGCTTTTATACCTTCCTCTAGTTGTGGAATTAGCTTTTCTTCGAATTCACTTATCATTTCAAACCAATATGTAATTTTTAAAATTGGAAAATTTTTATCAAAATAGATGTGATATGTTGTAGGTAATTTTTTAATTATCTTCAGATTCTTAACACCACTTTCTTCTTGAACTTCGCGGATGGCGGTATCTTCAATTGATTCTCCTGCCTCAATTTTACCTTTGGGTAAATCCCAATGATTTAATCTATCAATCATTAAAACTTCTTCTTTTTTGGTTTTAACCAATCCGCCGGCAGCTTCTATTGCCTTGAAATTAGATTTAAAATCTGTCCACATATAATTTAAATCATTGTGGAATAGATTAATACCACGTAATCTATCTTCAAGAAAAAGCTGTATTAAATCGCTAATTTTTGTTGATTCATACGGAATCATTACATACGATTCTAAATTATTTTTAGAATCAGTTAAGATGATTGGATTTTCTTTTATAAAAACTTTATACATTTGCAGCATGATTAAAGACAAAGATATTGCAAAAAAAATTGCTGAATTACTTTTGCAGATTAAAGCCGTAAAAATTCAACCTTCAAATCCATTTACATGGGCCTCAGGATGGAAATCTCCTATATATTGTGATAATAGAATAATACTTTCATTTCCAATAATTAGAAATCATATTCGTCAAACTTTTGCAAAACAAGTTGTTGATGAATTTGGAAAACCTGATGTAATTGCTGGTGTAGCAACCGGAGCTATTGGTATAGGAATTTTAGTAGCAGAAGAATTAGGCCTTCCTTTTGTGTATGTTAGACCAGAACCTAAAAGTCACGGAAAACAAAACCAAATTGAAGGATTTTTAGAAAAAGGCAGTAATGTAGTTGTTATTGAAGATTTAATAAGTACTGGCAAAAGCAGTTTAAATGCTGTAACAGCCCTTAAAGAAGCAGGTGCTAATGTTAAAGGAATGGCTGCAATTTTTTCGTATGAGTTTGAAGAAGCTGCAATGAACTTTGCTACAAACAATTTAAAATTAATTACACTAAGTAATTACTCAACCTTAATTGAACAAGCCTTAAATAGCAATTATATTACCGATAAAGAATTAGAAACACTTAAAGATTGGTGTCAAAAACCAAGCGAATGGTTAAATTAAATAAACATGAATTTACAAAGTCCCAAAAAAAATGTAAATAAATCAGCAAAAGAACTTTTTGATTTATTTTCTAATGTTCAAAATTTTGAAAAGTTGATGCCTTCAACAGTTGAGAAATTTGAAGCAGATCAAGACTCTTTTGTATTTGCCTTGAAAGGAATGCCCGAAATAAGATTGGTTTTAAAAGAAAAAGAACCCAATAGTAAAATTGTTTTAGGTGCAGCTAGCAGTAAGTTGCCTCCCTTTAATTTAACAGCAAGAATTAATGAAATTAACAATGTGCAATCTGAAGTTCAATTTTTCTTTGATGGAGACTTTAATCCAATGATTTCAATGATGTTAAAAGGACCGTTAACTAAATTTATCGATTCACTTTCAGAGAGTGTTGAAAGTTTATAATTTAGAGCATTGTAATTTCTTTTAAGTTGAATGATATTATTTCTTCATTTTCCAATTCAACTAAAAGTTTTCCAGCATTAGAAACGCCTATAATTTTACCTAAAAAAATAGTGTTCCTACTATCTTTAAACATAGTAGGAATTTCATTTTTGTATAAAAGTGATTCATATTCGGATTTAATATCCTTAAAATCTGAAGAAACAACCCTCAAAAGCTGAACTTCTAAAATTTTTAAAAAATTATCTAAAAGGGTATCTAAATTTGATTCTGATTTTAACTCAAGACTCAATGAAGTTACACGCGTTATGTTAGATGAAAACGTATTTTGATTGACATTTAAACCGATTCCAATTATCGAATCAACTATCAAATTCTCATGAATCGTATTTTCAATTAATATTCCGGCTAGCTTATTTTTACCTGACAAAATGTCGTTAGGCCATTTAATAGCAACTTTAGCATCTGGTAAATAAAAAGCACAAAGTTTATAAACTGCAATAGAAACGGCCATATTTATATAAAAACTTTTAGCAATTTCATACTTATTAAATCGCTTTAAAACACTTAATGTCAGGTTTTTACCTGCATCCGATACCCAACTTGTACCCATCTGACCTTTACCATTAAACTGATAATCAGTCGTTACAACCGTAAAATCAGGTAAATGTGAATCTCTTTTTAATTTTTTAAGAAATTCGTTTGTAGAATCAATGGCATTAAGTTTGATAATATTCATCGCAATAAAATATGCTGTTTTGTAAACTGTAATTTACACGTAAAAAAACAATAACTTTGCAGCAAATCTAAAAATTTTTTAATGGCAAAAAAACAAAAGAGTGCAGACGATTTAATCGCTGTAATATTAAAAGGAATTGACGAAGTAAAAGGACAAGAAGTACAATTGCTTGATTTAAGAAAAATAGAAAACTCCGTTTGCGAATATTTTATTATTTGCTCTGGAACCTCAAATACCCACGTTAATGCAATTAACGGCACCGTTCAAAAAATGGCAAGTAAGCAATTAAAAGAACATCCTTGGCATGTAGAAGGAGAACAAAATGCTGAGTGGATTTTATTAGATTTTATCAATGTTGTAGTGCATATTTTTCAAAAGAAAACACGCGAATTTTACGACCTTGAAAGTTTATGGGGTGATGCAAAAATCACTTCAATTTCATAAAAAAGACTAAATTTATTTTAAAAACAACGAATGGATAATCAAAACAATCAAGATAAAAAGGGTAAATTCCCTCAAGCACCTAAATTTAACATAAACTGGTTTTACACAGCTGCTTTTATATTTCTGATATTGATGTTTTTTCAAAACTCAGGCTCATCAGAAGAATCTTTTAATATTTCCTTAACCAATTTTGAAAAATATTTAAACGATAACGATATTGAAAAAATTGAGGTTTATGCACAAGACAGAACGGCTTCCGTTTTTTTAACATCACAAGCTTTAGAAAAGGAAATTCACAAGAAAAATTCTAAAAAAGGTGTTTTCGGAACTCCTAATCTTGGTGCTCATTACCAATTACAGTACGGTGATTTAAAACTTTTTCAAGAATTATTGCAAAAAGCTGCAAATGATGGCCATCCGGTAGAAGTAAAATTCCAAGAATCTAGTAATTGGACAGAAATATTAATCAGTTTCTTACCTATTTTACTTTTTATTGGAGTTTGGCTCTATTTTATGCGTAGGATGTCTGGAGGTGCCGGAGGCGGTGGTGGACAAATTTTTAACATTGGAAAATCAAAAGCCAAATTGTTTGACCAAGACACCATGGTTAAAACTACGTTTAAGGATGTAGCTGGTTTAGAAGGCGCTAAAGAAGAAGTTCAAGAAATTGTAGATTTTCTTAAAAATCCAGATAAATATACCTCTTTGGGAGGAAAAATTCCAAAAGGGGCATTATTGGTAGGACCTCCGGGTACCGGAAAAACTTTATTGGCAAAAGCTGTTGCTGGTGAAGCGCACGTACCATTTTTCTCATTGTCTGGTTCAGACTTTGTAGAAATGTTTGTAGGGGTTGGAGCATCTAGAGTTCGTGATTTATTTAAACAAGCACAGCAAAAAGCCCCATCCATTATTTTTATTGATGAGATTGATGCTATTGGTAGAGCGCGTGGTAAAAGCAACTTTACTGGTGGGAACGACGAACGTGAGAGCACCTTAAATCAGTTATTAACTGAAATGGATGGTTTTGGTACAGACTCTAACGTTATTGTGTTAGCAGCAACAAACCGTGCTGACGTGTTAGATAAAGCATTATTAAGAGCTGGAAGATTTGACCGTCAGATTTATGTTGATTTACCTGACTTAAAAGAACGTGCCGAAATTTTTAAAGTACACTTAAAACCAATTAAACTCGATAAAAACGTTGACATCGATTTCATGTCGAAACAAACGCCTGGTTTTTCAGGTGCCGACATTGCAAATGTTTGTAACGAAGCCGCTTTAATTGCAGCCAGAAAAGGAAAAAAATCAGTTGAACATCAAGACTTTTTAGATGCTGTAGACCGAATTGTTGGTGGATTGGAAAAGAAAAATAAAATAATAACCAAAGACGAAAAGCGCACGATTGCATTTCATGAAGCTGGTCACGCTACAGTAAGCTGGTTGTTAGAGCATGCTGCACCATTGGTAAAAGTTACTATAGTTCCTCGTGGTCAATCATTAGGTGCTGCATGGTATTTACCTGAAGAACGTATGATTGTTCAAACCGATCAAATGCTGGATGAGATGTGCGCAACTTTGGGCGGTAGAGCTGCCGAAAAAATTATTTTCGACAAAATATCTACCGGAGCTTTAAGCGATTTAGAAAAAGTTACCAAACAAGCTCGCGCCATGGTTACTATTTACGGATTAAATGATAAGCTAGGAAATATAACTTATTACGATTCTTCTAACCAGGCAGAATATTCTTTTTCTAAACCTTACAGTGAAGAAACAGCACAAATTATTGATAAAGAAATATCGACTTTAATTGAAAGTCAATACCAAAGAGCTATCGATATTTTAACCGAAAATAAGGATAAATTAATACTGTTGGCTGAGCAATTGTTGGTTAAAGAGGTTATTTTTAAAGACGATTTAGAGCTTTTCTTTGGCAAACGACCATTTGAAAAAGAAGAAGAATCTGAAACTGATAAAAATCAAGACAACAAAGACCTAAATAATTCAACTGAAACACCTGAAAAAACTATAGATACTGCCGAATAAATCAATACTTTTTGTATTTTTGGAGCAATTCGGTGGTCAAAAATGAGTTTTTTAAAGAAATTAGAACAATTATTTAATATTCGAATTAAATCATCTGAAGAAAAGGAGATTGAAGAACAACCGGTTAACTTATCTTTAGATGATTTTTTTGTACATAACTTCATCAATAATGGAGGTAAATTTTTGTATTGTTCTTCTAAACAAGAAGCTTTAAATAACTTACATCAAATTATTAAAGAAAATCAGTGGTATACTATTACTTGTTTTGATAATAGTTTGGTTGATTTTTCTAAAGTTTTACCTGTTACTTTTAACAATCAAATTAGTGCAGCAATTCCGTTTTTAACAAAATGTGAACAACTGATTTCAGAAAACGGAAGTATATTGTTCTCTTCCAATCAGTTAAAAGAATTTAAATTAGCCGACTTTTCTAACCATTTTATTGTGTACGCTAAAACAAGTCAAATTGTTAACTCAACCAGTGATGGCTTATGTGGAATTAATAATAGAAATAAAGGTAATTTACCCACTAACATAGGAGCCATCAAAAATTTTACTCCAATGCAAACCGACAATTTTTTAAATTACGGATATACTAATTCTAAAAACTTATATTTGCTTCTTGTAGAAGACTTGTAAAATGAAAAACTTTATAACGCGCTCAATATCTGCATTTTGGTTTGCAGGAACTTTAATTTTTTGCATCTTATTTCATAAATTAACTTTTATTGGACTCTTTTTTATCATGATGCTGTTTTGTATCTATGAGTTTAATAAACTAATTCAACTAAAAAGCAGATTTCCTTACATTATTGGTGTAATGATGTTTATTTTCGGAAATATATTTAATGTTGATGAGGTACCTTACATCGGAATTTTTAGATATGCCGGTGTTTTACTCTTTTTAACAATTTTTGCCACATTTGTTTCTGTGCTTTTTTATAAAAAAGAAAAAGTTGTAAATCACTTAGGAAAAATATTTTTATCCGTAATCTATATAGCTGTGCCTTTTTCGTTAATAGCTCAAATTCCATTTTTAAATTCTGATTTTAAATATGTAAATTCCATTATTTTAGGTGTATTTATTTTAATCTGGAGCAATGATTCATTTGCATACATCGTTGGTAGTACAATTGGAAAACACAAATTATTAGAGCGTATATCTCCTAATAAAACCATTGAAGGTTTTATAGGTGGTATGTTAGCAACTTTTGCTGTTAGTTACGTATTATCACTATATTTCACGTCCTATACTTTTAATCACTGGTTTGTAATCGCTTTAATTGTTAGTACCTTTGGTGTACTTGGGGATTTAATTGAATCTATGTTTAAAAGACAAGCCGGCGTTAAAGACAGTGGAGATATTATACCAGGACATGGCGGTTTTTTAGATAGGCTAGATAGTGTTATCTTTGCAGCTCCATTTATATTTATTTATTTACAATTTATAGAATACTATGTTTCATAAAGAAGGATTTAAAATAATTGCTATAGCAACCTTTATTACAGGAGGTTCAATTTTATTAATTGACAGTTTTGTAGAATTAAAATGGCTTTCTACAACACTTTCTATTGTTGTATTATTGTTTTATATTTTGATTCTTCAATTTTTTAGAAATCCAAAAAGAACAACTAAAATTGATCTAAATACCATAATTGCACCGGTTGATGGCAAAGTAGTTGTTATTGAAGAAGTTTTTGAACCAGAATATTTTAACGATAAAAGATTGCAAGTTTCTATATTCATGTCGCCTATTAATGTGCATGTAACACGTTATTTGATGAGTGGAATTGTAAAATACAGTAAATATCATCCGGGTAAATATTTGGTTGCTTGGCATCCAAAAGCATCTACAGAAAATGAACGTACCAGTATAGTGGTAGAAAATGAAATTTTTGGAGCAGTATTATACAGACAAATTGCAGGTGCATTGGCTAATAGAATTGTAAATTATGCCGTTGAAGGAACCAAGGTAACACAAGGTTCCGACGCTGGATTTATCAAATTTGGATCAAGAATTGACATTTATTTACCGTTAAACACAAAATTAAACGTAACTTTAAATCAAAAAGTAACAGGAGGTATTGATGTTGTAGCTTCAAAATAAACTAGATTAATGAAGACCGATTTAGATAAACAATTTGAAAAAGCATTTATAAAAGCATCTTCATCAAAAAAAAAATTACCACCAGATATCATGCTAAAGTTGTATGCTTTATATAAGCAGGCAACGCATGGTTCTAACTTTAGATCATCTGATGGAGATCAAGAATTAGTGAATGCTTTTAAACTTAATGCTTGGTTGCAAGTAACGCATTTATCTGAAGAAGAGGCTAAACAAGGTTATATAGACTTAGTTGCTACATATATAACAAAATAAAAAATCCCGTTAAAACGGGATTTTTATTAATAATCTAAACTGGCTAAAAACCGAAGTTTTTCTTTCCAAAGCTCTAAATTCTCAGTACTTTTTTCTATGCTTTTTCTAACTTTTACTATTAAAGGATTGTCTTCAGATGCATTAGATATAAAACTTACATTGTTTTCTAACTGTTGAATATCGCGTGTAATCTCATCGATTTTCTTTCTTATAAATAATTGCTCATTATCTAATTTGCGATAATTTTTCTGTTGTAAGAAACTCTCCATTAAATTCTGGAATTTCAAAAATTCTTTAGTATTAGCGTCAACCGATAATTTACTAAATACTTTATCTAAAACTTTATTAAATTTAATTTCTATATGCTTTAAGTTGTTAGGTAATCTGCCAAAAGCTCTCCATTCATTGATAATTTTCTTTACTTCATCGTATGTTATATTCTCATCGGCATCAACCCTTGCTTTAAATGCTTCGTAGTAATCTTTTTTTACTGCAAAAGATTCCAATTGCTCTTTATTGTCATTATCCTGAATTTGGTGATACCTATTAAAGAAATGGTTACAAGCATCTTTGAACTCTTTCCAAAGTTTATCTGAGTATTTTTTTGGTACGTGACCAATTTTTTTCCAATCGTTTTGGATGGTTTTTAATATCTCTGCTGTTTTCTCTATTTCTTCACTGTCCTTTAATGATTTTGCTTTTTCAACCAAAGCTATTTTTGCAGATAAATTGTCTTGTTGTTCGTGTTTAATTTCTTTGTAGAAATCATTTTTAGCTTTATTAAAGGTTCGTGTAGCATCTTTAAATCTTCTCCACAACTCATCGTTTTTCTTTCTAGGAAGATTGGTAATTTCCATAAAACTTTTACGCATTTTTTCAATTTTCTGGATGCATTTTTGCCAATCTGAATGCGTTTTATTTTGACTAAAATCTAAAGCTAAAATTTCATTAATAATGGCTTCTTTCTTTTCAATATTTTCTTCAAATCCAACCCTTAAATCTTTATAAAAATCTTGCCGTTTATCGTGTATCGCTTTAGTAATATTACTAAACTGATCCCAAACTTTATCTCTGTGTTCACGATCTACTGGACCTAATTCTTTCCAAATCTTATGCAAAAGCTGAAGTTCTCTAAAAGCATGTTCTACATCGGAATCCTTTAATAAATCTTCAGCAGTTGCTATTAACTTCAGTTTTTCTTCTAAATTGTGTCTAAAATCTAAATCGCGTAAATCTTTATTGATATGTAGCAAATCATAAAATCGCTCCACATGATGTTGATATGTTTTCCATGTATCATTGTATCGATTTCTTGGCACAGCACCTACTTCATTCCAACGTTGTTGTAAATTTTTGAAATCTTTGTACATGGTTGATGAATCGCCGTTTTCAATTAAATTCTTTAATTCATCAATAATAGTATTTCTTGCTAGTAAATTTTGTTTTAAAGTAGCATCTAGTTCTGTATAATACTTTTTTCTTTTAACTGAATAATCAGCATAAATACTATCAAATTCTTGCTTTATCGGATTATCAAAATGGAAATTGATAGACTCATTTCCTGCTTCTAAAAATTCTTTTTTTGTTGCATGTAGTAATGCACTGTGTTTTCTGTTGAATTCTTTTTTAATTAAATCAACGTTTCTTTTAATCTCTTGAACTTCGTGGCTTTCAACGGTAGATTTTAGCTCATCATACAATTGATCCATCGTCAATTTAGTATAATCTGGCAGTTCTACTTTTGCTTTTTCTGCTGTTGATTCCTTCTTTTCAATTTTAATTTCTTCAGCAACAAGCTCTTGTTCTTCATTTTTTTCTACTTCCTGTTGGTTAACAGTTTCTGGACTTACCTCTGACTCGTGCAGATTTTCTTGATTGTTTTCTAACATCTTAATAATGTTTAAGGTTCCTAATTACTCTCAAATTATCTATAATTTGAGTCGTTAACAAAGAAACGAAAAAAATCTGTTTTTTAATGGATAGTTTATGACAATTAATTGATGTTTAATTGTATTTCAATCTTTATTCCATATTTCCCATGACTTTTCTGCTTGAAATTTTAACATATCATATCCATTTTTGGCTACAGCACCTCTAGATATACCTTTTTTTAAAAAAAGTGTTTCTGAAGGATTATAAACCAGATCGAATAAATAGTGTGATTTATTTAATAAATGATAAGGAATTTGAGGTGCTAGATCTATAGCCGGAAATGTTCCAACTGGCGAACAATTTATTATTATTTGGTGTGATTTAAGTATCTTTTCATCAATATTGTTATACGCAATTGAAAGTTCATTTTCTGGATTTCTCGAAACTATTTTAAAAGGTATACAAAGTTTATTAAGCACAAACTGAACAGCTTTTGAAGCTCCTCCCGAGCCTAAAATTAGAGCTTTTTTATGATGAGGTTGTAATAACATTTTAAAAGAATGTTCAAAACCAATTACATCAGTATTGTATCCTATAAGTTTATTGTTTACAATTTTAATAGAATTTACAGCTTTGATTTTTTTTGCTTCATCACTTAAATCATTTAACAATGGTATTATTTGTTCTTTGTAAGGTATAGTAACACTTAAGCCTTTAAGATTTGGATACTTATCAAAAATTTCTGTTAGTGAATTAATAGAGGCAATATCGAAAACGTGAAATTTATGACTTTGAAGGCCCAAATTGTTAAATTTCTCAGTAAAATATTGTGCTGAAAATGAATAGGAAATATTTCGACCAATTATACCAAAATCAACGTTTTGATTTTCTAACTCTAAGTTTTTGACCATAATAATCTAAAATTAAAACTATTGAAATTCCAATAAAAATATAAAGAATAGCTAACCAGGTTTCTGTTAGGTATAAATCAGGTAAGTAGCGTTGATAATTTTCAATAACTTTTTGACCGGTTTTATCATATAAAAAGGCTCCGTTTTCAATTTTATAAATTACTTCTTTCCAAGGCCAAACAATTCCTAATGAACCGGTTATAAAACCAATAATAAGCGCTGTTACCAATTGGTGCCAACGTTTTAAAATATACCCTAAAATATGCGATGTAACCACCAAGCCAAAAGTAGATCCAGCAGTGAAAACTGCCATTATTTGTAAATACCTAATTCTAGGAGCATTTTCTAAAAAACTAAAATCGCCCGACAGGACTTCGACTATAGTTCTATATAGTTCGTTTACAGAATCAACTAAAAGTAAAACATAATTACCTAATAATATTAGAATAAATGACCCTGATAAACCAGGCAATGTCATTCCTGAAACTCCAATAATTCCACATACAAAAACAAACCACAAATTATCATTTTCTTTTGCAGGGTTCATTAAACTTATGGCAATACCAATTAAAATACCTAGGAAAGAAACAGAAATATTTTTAGCAGACCAATCATTAAAACCTTTATTTATATAATAAATTGATCCTATAATTAATCCAAAAAAAGTACTCCAAACATAGAGTTCGTAATGAATCAAAAGGTAATCAATAATAAGTGAAATACTGAAATAACTTACAACATTTCCACCAACAATTAAAATTAAAAAGGTACTGTTGGTATATTGATAGAAACTTTTAAACCTGCCACTAAATAACAATTTAAATGCTTTATTGTTAACTTTTTGAAAAGAATAAATCATTTCTTCATAAAAGTTTAATACAAAAGACACCATACCTCCTGATACCCCAGGTACTTTATTGGCAGCTCCCATTAATAAACCTTTGAAAAACAGCGTTATTTTATCAAAAAATGAACGGGATTTTCTCATTTAATTGTTTCGTTTTTATTTTTTAACAACTGCAATTTTTTCAAGTATCAAGATAATTAAAAATCCTATAAATGCTAATAAGATTGCAGTAATTATTTGACTATCTCCGCTAAACTGAGTTGGCCAAATACTTTGTTCATCAACTACAATTAATTTTCCATTTATTATCTTTGATTCTAATACATTTTTCCATGGCCAAATTTTGTTTAACGAACCAATTAAAAATCCTGTTAAAATAGCCAATGTTATATTTTTATAATGATTAAATAGCCATTTTAGAATTCGCGAAAACGATAATAATCCAACTATCGCTCCAATACCTACAGCCCCTATAATCATTAAATTACGCTCATGTATGGCTTCTAATATGGATTTGTAGGCTCCAAGCAACACTAAAATAAACGCGCCAGAAATTCCAGGCAAAATCATAGCACATATAGCTAAAGCTCCAGCAACAAAATAAAATAAATAGGAAGCAGATTCGCTTACCATAGGTCTAAGAATTGTAATTATGTATGCTACAATTGCACCAATAACAAGACTTATCAAAACTTTAAAATTCCAACTTGTTATTTGTTTACCAACAAACAAAATACTGGCTAAAACCAGTCCGAAGAAAAATGACCAAACCATTATGGGCTGATTGTCAATTAACCATGTAATTAATTTAGCTAACGAAAGTATACTTATTAAAATTCCTAAACAGAGTGAAAGTAAAAAATTTCCGTTTATTTTTTTCCAAACCTCCTTTACTCCGTTTTGCTTAAACTCATCAATTAAAGAAAAGTTAAACGCATTAATACTTTCTAAAAGTTCTTCATAGATTCCAGAAATAAAAGCAATTGTACCACCAGATACACCAGGAACTACATCGGCTGCACCCATTGCAATACCTTTAAGACCTACAATAATATAATCTTTTAAACTACGTTTTATCATGTATTTTTTTAGCAAATGTAATGTATTATTGCAATCAATAATAAATGTAATTAGATATAAAAATTTAAATATATTAGCTATTTATTGCCTAATTGTTTTAAGATGATATCTCTGTTTTTCTTGAACTTGTTACTTTGTTCATTGATTTCTATAGCCCTTTCTATTTCAGCTAAGGCATTTTGAAGTAAATTTTTCTTGATATAAATTCTGATTAAAGCTAACCAGCTTTTTTCAGATTGAGGATCTTCATAAATAGCTTTTTTATAAAAGTCAATAGCTTCATTATCATTATTGAGCTTTTCATAACACTTTGCAATTTTATGAAAAACATAGGCTGAAGCATCTTCTAATCTTAGTGTTTCATTATAACACCCAATTGCTTCTTCATATTTATTTAATTTTTCATATGATTTTCCTTTCTCTATCAATGCCCCAACAAAAGTTTCTTCAATTAGCAAGGCATAATCAAATGCTTTTAAAGCAGCTTTATAATTTTTCAGCGCATAGTGTTGTTTACCTAATAAAAACCAAGCAACGTAACTGTACGGATTGTTTTCGATAAATTCCATTAAGTAATTTCTTGCATCTTCAGATTTTTTAAGTGCTTCAAAACAAAAAATTAAGTTGTTCAATGATTGATTATCCTCATTATCAACAGACAAACAATATTTAAAATGCCCTATCGCTTTTTCATACTCTTCAAGATAAAAGTGCTCCATAGCAATCAAAAAAATAACTTCTGCTTCATCATCAGTATATTTTAATGCTTCTTTATACATTTCTATGGCTCTTTTTGATTCAAAATTTCTTGAAAATATTAAGGCTTTAAGTAAATACAACTGTTCGTTAGTTGGTTCTATTAGGTACAGTTCATTTAATATTGCTGTTGCGCTTTCTATCTTATCTTCGTTTATTAAAAATTCTGCTTTTAAAAGTTTAATTTCAATGGAATTTGGATGTTGATCATTAGCTAATTTTAGCGCTTGTTTAGCAAGATTATCTTTTCCTAAATCAAAATAATAATGAATAATATCCACAAACTCTTCTGCATCAAAAAAATAAACCTGATTCGTTTTTAACATCGATTCAAACTTTTTGATTGACACAAAATTTTCCTCAGAAGAATTTTCAAACATGTATGGTGGTGTTTTTTATACAGTTTAAAATTAATCATTACACTGAAATCAATGGTTAAAAGCAAAAAATCTTTTTAACAAATTAATTAACATAAAAACTGTACATTTGTACAACCAACGATTTGGAAGCTATTATGAGTAACAAAATTCTTATCAATTCAGCTGAAATTAATATTATACTTCATCGCTTAGCTTGTCAACTTATTGAAAATCATCCAAATTTAGAAAACACAGTTATTATAGGATTGCAGCCAAGAGGTGTTTATCTGGCGCAGCGATTAATAACTCTGTTAAAAGAAAAATTTGGTATAGAAACTGTTTATTATGGTCAATTAGATATTACTTTTTACCGTGATGATTTTAGAAGAAGTGAAGAACCTCTAAAAGCTAATCAAACAAATATTAAATTTATAGTAGAAGATAAACACGTAATTTTTATTGACGATGTTCTATTTTCTGGTAGAAGTATTAGAGCTGCATTAACGGCAATTCAATCTTTTGGCAGGCCTAAAAGTGTTGAATTAATGGTTTTAATTGACAGGCGATTTAGTCGAGAATTACCTATACAACCTGATTATACTGGTAGACAAGTTGATGTTATTAATCAGGAAAAAGTGAAAATATACTGGAAAGAACGTGATGAACAAGACGCTGTTTACATAACAAATATATCTTAAAATGAATTCTTTAAGCACCAACCATTTATTAGGAATTAAAGACCTTACACAAAATGATATTGAACTTATTTTCAAAACGGCCACTCATTTCAAAGAAGTAATTAACAGACCCATTAAAAAAGTTCCTTCCTTACGAGATATTACTATAGCAAACCTTTTCTTTGAAAACAGTACCCGTACAAAATTATCGTTTGAGTTAGCCGAAAAAAGACTATCTGCCGATATATTAAATTTTTCGGCCAGTCAATCATCTGTTTCTAAAGGTGAAACTTTAATTGATACTGCCAATAATATACTTTCAATGAAAGTTGATATGATTGTCATGAGGCATCCTTACGTAGGCGCAGGTGTTTTTCTGTCTAAAAACGTAAAAGCAACCATTATAAATGCCGGCGACGGAACCCATGAACACCCAACACAAGCTTTATTAGATTCATATACAATACAGGAAAATCTAGGTGAGGTAAAGGGTAAAAAGGTTGTTATTATCGGAGATATATTGCATTCTAGAGTGGCTTTATCAAACATATTAGCTTTAAAATTGCAAGGGGCAACAGTTAAAGTTTGTGGTCCATTATCACTAATACCAAAGCATATTACAAGTTTAGGTGTTGATATAGAAACTGATGTTTATAAAGCATTACAATGGTGTGATGTTGCCAATGTTTTAAGAGTGCAACATGAGCGTATGGATATTAAATATTTTCCATCAATTAGAGAATACACTCAATTATTTGGAATCAATAAAAGAATGCTTGACTCACTAGGTAAAAAAATACTGTTAATGCACCCAGGACCAATTAACCGAGGTGTAGAAATTACAAGTGATGTGGCAGATTCAGAACATTCTGTTATCTTAAATCAGGTAGAAAATGGTGTAGCCATTAGAATGGCTGTAATTTATTTGCTTGCAGAAAAAATTAAAAGAAATTAACCATGAAAATTACGAAGAAAAAACTGTTTACTTTATTAGATTCTGATGAAAAAAGCATTAGCTTATTTCATGATTCTATTATTAACAACTATGATAATTTTAAATATGAACATCTTATACTAAATATTTCTGGAAATTTTAACATAAAAACAGAAGATTTATTTGTATTTTTGGATGTATCAGAAAAACATCGAGAAAAAAATTTATCATTTGTAATAATTGCTAAAGGCATAGATTTTGATGAGTTACCTGATGAATTAATAGTGGCCCCAACCCTGACAGAAGCCAAAGACATATTGGAAATGGAAGCCATAGAACGAGATTTAGGATTTTAAAAATTTTGCTTATTGATGAAAAAATTACTTTTTATTTCAATTTTCACACTAACTTTTTTTATGTACAACAATACATATGCTAGTTTGTTGTCTGTTGAAAAAGGAGTAAAAATTGAACAACAAACACCTACAATTGTAGATATTGTAGCTTCTCCAAATCCATTTTCTGTTAAAACAACCATTTATTTTAACTCTATAAAAGAACAAGAGGTTACATTTACAATTAAAAATTTATTAGGAAAAACTGTATTCACACAAAAATTAAATGTGTCAAAAGGAGAAAATAACATTGAATTCTTTAAAAACGATTTAAACCCCGGAATGTACCTCTATTCACTTCAAACTACTAATGAAATAATTTCAAAAAGATTAGTAATTAAATGAGTTTGAAACTCACTATTTTAGGATGTCATTCAGCAACGCCACGCACTTTTGCGCATCCTACATCGCAATATTTAGAAATTAATAACCGATCTTTTTTAATTGATTGCGGCGAAGGAACTCAGGTTCAACTACGTACCTATAAAATAAAATTTTCCAAAATAAATCACATTTTTATATCACATCTTCATGGCGATCATTTTTTTGGTTTAGTTGGCTTACTATCTACTTTTAATTTGTACAACAGAGAAAATGAACTTCATATTTTTGGCCCTAAAGGAATTAAAGAAATAATTACTTTACAGCTAAAACTTTCAAAATCATGGACCAAATATCCGCTTCTTTTTCACGAATTAGAAAAAACTGAAAGTGAATTAATTTTTGAAGATGAAAAAGTAATTGTTAAAACAATTCCGTTAAAACACAGAGTTTACACAAACGGTTTTTTATTTCAGGAAAAACCACCAGTATATAAACATCTTAATGTAAAAGCGATAGCAAACTATCCCGAAATAGAAATTTGCCATTATCATAATATTAAAAAAGGATTAGATTTTACCTGCAACGATGGTACCTTAATTGATAACAGTTTACTTACAATTCCTCACAACAAACCTTTAAGCTATGCATATTGCAGTGATACAGCTTACCATCCAGATATTGTTCCTATAATTAAAGGTGCAGATCTATTATATCACGAAAGTACTTTTTTAGTAGATAAACAGGATTTAGCAAATACTACTATGCATTCTACCGCTAAAGAAGCTGCTCAAATCGCACAACTTGCCAATGTAAAAATGCTACTCTTAGGGCATTATTCAAGTCGATATAAAGATATAAATCGATTTCAAAAAGAAGCGGCTGCAGTTTTTGAAAATTCTCATTTGACAGAAGAAGGTAAAGTTTTTCATTTAAAATCGTAATTATTTAACTGCTTATATTTTTTTAGTACTTTAGATATCTAAAACTAACAAAGCATTATAAATGAAATTTATATCTCTTAAATTGATTTTAAGAAAAATAACACACTTACCCTTTATAAGTAAATTTAAAAACAAAAATTTAAAAGAAACTTTTAGTTATATATATAAGAAAAATCATTGGGCAGGTAAAGAAAGTATATCAGGAAAAGGATCGGATTTAACGCAAACTGCTACAATAATTAAAGAAATTCCAAAAGTACTTAATAAATATAGTATTAAAACTTTTTTAGATGTGCCTTGTGGCGATTTTAACTGGGCACAATATATAAAATTAGGAAGTTGCAATTATATTGGAGGTGATATTGTTGATGAACTGATATCAAAAAATAAAAGTTTATTTAAACATGAAAATATAACATTTAAAGTACTAAATTTAGTTGAAGACAAACTTCCTGAAGCAGATTTATTAATGTCAAGAGATTGCTTTGTACATCTATCTTACAATAATATTTTTAAAGCCATTAACAATATAAAATCGAGCAATTGCACGTATTTATTAGCAACAACTTTTACCAATAGAGCTTTAAACTTTGATACTGTTAATGGGCATTGGAGAACACTAAATTTAGAAATCGATCCGTTTAATTTTCCAAAACCACTTCAACTCATAAATGAAAATTGTACAGAAAAAAATGGTAAGTATAAAGATAAATCATTAGCACTATGGAGAATTTCAGACTTACCTAATTTTAATTAAACTGTTTAGTTTTAAGCATTACTAAAGTACAAGCTTCTTCATAATCTATCCCTTCATTTCTAAGCATTTGTTGAAAAATTGGATTTTCGGTACCCGGATTAAAAATTACTCTACGTGGTTTTAAAGAAATAATATAATCGTAAAAATCTAGTTGTCTTGATGGATTCAAATACAAAGTTACGGTATCAATCTTTTCATAAGGTTTCAATTTGGTATCAATTGCTACATCTTCAACAAAACCGCTTTTAAGCCCAAAGGCAACAACTTCGTGCTCATATTCTCTTAACATCTTTATTGCTTTATTAGAATATCGTTCTTCATTTAAAGATGCACCAATTACTAAAGTTTTAAGTCCCATAACAATAAATTTAAGTTTACTCAAATATACAAAATCTAATTTTCAATAACTATAACAACTGTTATTGCTTTCAAATGTTAATTTTTTCATAAAATAGTATTATGTTTTGCATGGTACTGTAACATATTGCAACTTTGCGCGTCTAAACATGCATAAAAACATAAATTATGAAATACATATTAACTTTTTTATTAATTACGATAGCGTTCCCTGTTTCTGCACAAATGTCAAAAGATTTAATAGATAAAACTGGCGAAATTACAGGATTGGTAATTGATAACAGCACAAAACAACCTTTAGCATATGTAACTATTGTTGTAAAAGATGCTAATAAAACTATTTTAACAGGTAGCATTACAGATGACAACGGTAAATTTATCATTTCAAAATTACCTTTAGGCGAAAATACTGTAGAAATCCAGTTTATTGGATTTAAAACTATTAGTAAATCAATTAAATTAACCAATAAAAACAACGTTTTAAATTTAGGCACTTTAGCACTTGTAGAAGATGCTTCACTATTAAAAGAAGTAGTTGTAAATGCAGAAACTTCAACCATTGTTCAAAAAGTAGACAGAAAAGTTATTAATGTTGGAAAAGATTTGACTTCAGCCGGTGCATCGGCATCAGAGCTACTTAACAATGTTCCATCAGTAAGTGTTGACAGTCAAAACGGAAATGTTAGTTTACGAGGCAATGAAAATGTTAGAATTTTGGTTGACGGCAAACCCTCAAATATTGATGCTGCTCAGTTGCTAAAGCAAATTCCTTCATCTTCTATAAAAAGTGTAGAACTGATTACCAATCCATCAGCAAAATACAATCCTGAAGGAATGAGTGGCATTATAAACTTAGTTTTACACAAAAATGCAAATACCGGATTTAATGCCAATATAAATTCAGGTTTAACCATTGGAAATCACCTCAGTTATAATGGTTCAGTTGATATGAACTACAAAAAAGGAAAATTTAATTTTTACACTAACTTTGGATACAACAATGGAAAAAATGATAATAATGGATTTATAAGCAGGTATGACAATAACAGTGAGCAGTTATTTGATTTTTATGGCAATAACAAATCTAACTTATTAAAGTTTGGTATTGATTATTATATCGATGATAAAAATACCTTGTCAACGTATACAAATCAAAATATTTACTCTTTTCTTGGTAATGGTCAAACAGATATAACATATTTATTAGGTGATTTTTCAAATATTACTCAAAATTTTGATGCAGATGATGATAATTACACCCAAACCTACAACCTAAATTACAAGCGTAATTTTAACAAAGAAGGTCATTCAATAGAATTTGAAACAACTTATTCGGTAACTGATAATGAGCAAATTGCAAATTATTACCTGAAATCAGGCAATCCAGTTGTTGAGTCATCGTATACAGATTTAACTACAAATGATAGAGAAACAACCAACATCAATGTTGATTATACCAATCCTATTAATGATAATCAGAAACTAGAAATGGGATATGAAAGTAGAATAAGAAAAACTACTAACACTTATGAAAGTACACTTTTAACAGATTCAAACTATAATTACAACAATAATGTACATTCATTTTACACTACTTATAGTCATAAATTCAACAAATTATCTATGCAAGTAGGAGCTCGAATTGAAAGCTATGATGTAGAGGCTATTTTAGAAAATGTAAAAGTGTATGAAGATGATTATATTACAGTTTATCCTTCTGCTTTCTTTACCTATGAAGCAAGTGATAAAAATCAATATCAGCTAAGTTATAGTAAACGCGTAGACAGACCTGGTTTATCACAGGTAAACCCTATTAGAGAATGGAGTACTCCAACGGTAACATCGGTTGGAAATCCGGCGCTTAAACCTCAGTTTACACATTCATTTGAAGTAAATTACACCCGAAAATTAAAAGACGGATCGGTTACTTTTGGCACATTTTACAGACGTATAGAGGATGCTATAAATCGTGCATTATTAGAAGATGATATTGACCCAAATAAAGTAATTTTAACGTATGCTAATTCTGGAAGTACAGATGCTTATGGGGTTGAAATTTCATCAAATTACAAATTCTACAAATGGTGGACGGCCAATATGAGTTTTGATCTTTATAATCAAAAAGAACAAGGGTTGAATGGTACACAACCTATAGAAGTTACCAATACTTCATGGAATTTAAGAGCTAACAACACCTTTAAAGTAAACGATAAAGTTCGATTACAATTATTTGGTATGTACAGAGGTGCCAGCGAAAGTATACAGTTTGAAGTTGACCCAATGTGGAAAATCGATTTAGGTGCAAGCTGGAATGTGTTCGATAATAAAGGTACAATTAGTGCTCGAGTAAGTGATATTTTTGATACCATGCATTTTGGATTTGATTCGGTTAGACCATATCCGCAGACAGGTAATTTTTACTGGGAAAGTCAAACAGCTTACTTAGGATTTTCTTACAAATTTGGAAGTGGTAAAAACAAAGCAAAAGACAGAAAAAGAAGAGATAATAATGAACTTCAGGGTAGTGGAGGATTTATTTAATAGTTAGTTGAATTAATGAAAAATCCCGATATTAAATCGGGATTTTTTTATTTTTATATGCTTTGACTTACATCAAAATTTTCTAAGTATTCGGCAACCCGTTTTACAAACATACCACCCAAAGCACCATTTACTACTCTGTGGTCATAAGACAACGATAAATACATCTTTTGTCTGATTCCAATAAAATCGCCGTCAGCTGTTTCAATCACAGCTGGCACTTTTTGAATTGCACCTAAAGCTAGAATACCTACTTGCGGCTGATTAATAATAGGTGTACCAAAAATACTTCCAAAAGAACCAATATTCGTTACCGTAAATGTACCTCCTGCAATATCATCAGGTTTTAATTGATTATTACGCGCTCTGTTTGCTAAATCATTCACAGATTTTGCCATACCAACTAAATTAAGTTGATCTGCATTTTTAATTACTGGAACAATTAAATTTCCATCGGGTAAGGCTGTAGCCATTCCTAAGTTAATTGCTTTCTTTTTAATAATATGATCTCCGTCTACAGAAATATTCATTAACGGATAATCGCGAAGTGCTTTAACAACCGCTTGTAACAATATAGGTGTAAAAGTTAATTTTTCGCCTTCTGACTTTTCAAATTTAGATTTAACCTTTTCTCTCCACTTAACTAAATTCGTAACATCAACATCAATAAAAGATTGAACATGAGCCGATGTTTGTACAGATTGAACCATGTGGTGCGAAATAAGTTTACCCATTCTGGACATTTCTATTACTTCATCATTTCCACTAACTGCAATAGGTGTAGCAACAGGAGTAGCAATAGTTTCTTTTGGTTTTTGAACTGGGGCCACTACTTTTACTTCTTCTTTTTTACTTCCTCTAGTTTTAAGATAATTAAGTAAATCATCTTTTGTAAGTCTATTGTTAGCACCAGTTCCTTGAATAGCGTCTAATTCTGCATTTGATATTTGCTCTTTTGATGCAATACTTTTTACTAATGGAGAGTAAAACTTATCTGAAGTACTTTTAATAGGCTCCTTTTTGATTTCTTTAACTACATCAACTTCTTGTTCAACCTCCTTTGCTAAATCATCTAAAGAAAAATCATCAACTATTATTCCATCTACATCACCTTCCACTTCAATAATTGCAAAAGCCTGATCTACTTTAACTACATCTCCAACTTCAAATAGTTTTTTAACTAAAACTCCTTCAACTTCACTCGGAACCTCAGTATCTACTTTATCGGTAGCAACTTCTGCAATTCCATCATCTAATTTTATAGTTTCACCCTCATTTTTAAGCCAAGCTGTTAAGGTAGCTTCGGAAACACTTTCACCCATTTTAGGGAGCTTTATTTCTATTCTTGCCATTGTTCTTTTATTTTGATGCAAAATTAGGTTTAATATACACAAATTTTCTGAGCCTTTTATTAGTAATAAATATTGAGTGATAGATATATCTTATGTTGTAATAAAATTTTATTCCAGATTCAATTTTTGTTAAAATTATTAACATAATTTTCACAATTTGACATCAATATTAATTAGAATAATTTTAAATAAGCATTTATTTTAACTATCATGCTGTTTTTCAGTGTTTTAAATTTTATTAAAATATGACAAATGTCATTTTTTCTTACTTCTAATAATGAGTAAATTTAGGAAGATTAAATTTCTAAACAGAATCTAATATTAAAATCATGAAAAAATTCAATTTATTTAAAGTTTTATTTGTACTTGTGTTAAGTTTTACACTTGTAAATTGTACTAGTGATGATCCTATACCAGGTCCAATGGGTCCAGAAGGACAAGCTGGAACAAATGGTACTAATGGTACTAACGGAACAAACGGTATCGATGGGGGCAACGTATGTCTTTCTTGTCATAATGTAGACTTCAAAGTGGTTCAGCCTGCAACTTATGCAGTTTCCGGACACGGTACTGGTGAAGCACATAATGGTCGTAATGGTGCTTGTAATGCATGTCACAACACAGAAGGTTATTTGGCTTCAAAAGCTAATAATTGGGAAATTGTTAGCAGCTCTGTAATTCCTACTCCTGCTACTATAACTAGAATAGGATGTACTGCATGCCACTCTGGTGGTCATGCTTCTGCTGCCTTAGCAATTAGTGGTAAAGATGCGGCTTTAAGAAGTGTTGATGCTTATAAGTTAAATCAAAAAACTGCTACAGGTGCTGATATTATAATGGATTACAAAGACAATAGTAACAACTGTATCCATTGCCACCAATCTAGAAGAACTGATGTTACAGGTCTAGCGCCTAACTCATCAACAGGTTTGATACATTTATCTACTCACACAGGCCCACATTACGGAAACCAAGTTGCTTTATTAGAAGGTATGTTTGGGGCTGAGTTAGTAGGTCCAGGTGCTCCAGCATATCCTGCAAAAGGAACCGCTATTCATAGAACTGGTTCATCATGCGTAAAATGCCACATGGGAGCAGCTAAAGACGGAAAAGGAAACCATACTATGAGTCCAAAAATTGATGTATGTAAAACTTGTCATACCGGTGCTGGAGTTGTTAATTACAATATTAACGGTGGACAAACAAAAATCAAAAACTTAATGCTAGAATTAGCAGAAGAGTTAGTTAGAGTTTCACCAGAAACCTATGTGATTTACAACTATACTGGTTCTAAATCATTCCCAGCTGCTAATCTACCGGTTGACCATGATAACTATCACGACAATGATTTATCAATTTTGAATCAATCTGGTGAAAGAGTAGATCCAACCAATGATAGAGTTTTAAGAAGTGCGAAAGCTTTTTGGAACTGGAGATATATTTATCAAGATCATTCTTACGGTTTACACAATCCTAAATATGCTGAGGCATTGTTGAAAAATACAATTGCTAATCTTAAACAATTACCATAATTAATATTGTTTTAGGTTTAAAGACGTTCAGGTTTATAACTTGAATCTGAACGTCTTTTGAAAAAATAAATTAAGACAGTAATTTAAAACAATAGAATGATTATGAAAAACATATTAAAAATATTTGTAATTGGATTGATGGGTCTGGCCGTACAGTCGTGTTATTACGATGAGGTAGTGCCTACTTTTGAAGATCCAATTGTA